>JAKQHK010000037.1 GCA_029573015.1 bacterium | reverse complement strand
CGCACCCCGACCATTCCTTAAACTTTTCTTTAAAAAAAGAAAAGTTTAGACAAAAGAAATAATTTTGTATTCTGTTTCTTGAGGCTGCTCTGCGAAACATCATTATTTAATTATTCGACGGTTTCCCCTTCAGACCACTTTATGTTCTTCGGGGATCAATCACCAGACAGCTTGGAGTATCTCGTAGGATAATTCCATCATCCGCTCGCATTACCTTGCGGGATGTCATTAGGAGTTTATCCGCCGAAGTGGAACGGAGGCGGACGCACTCCGACCAAAACAACTCAAACTTTTCTTTTTGAAAGAAAAGTTTGGCAAAAGAAATGCTTATAAGTCATTTTTCTTGAGGCTGCTCTGCGAAAAATGATGGAGACCATAGAGATACGAGGTATCTTTTTTTTGCTAACTGATTGAAGACTTGCCATTAAATCGTGTTCAGCCCTTCCTCGGCAACATACTTCATAAGATCCTGGAATGCAGCGGGATCAACCGCGTAGACGATAGCCAGAGCAGTTATGAAGATGGTAACTGCGAGCCAGCGGGTATAGATGCCGCGAGTACGCACGAAGAGGATAACTGCCAGTATGCCCATTAGCGTTGGGCCGACGATTTTGATGTTTCCCAGCGGGACTAGATAGCCGCCAATGCTCTTCTCGGATGTTCCTAGATAGCTGGCGAGATTGAAGTCAATATCGAAGAAAACGAGCAGCAGCTCGATGATGACCACTGCGAGCAACAGGTATGATGCTGCTTTGGTTGATTTGCCTTCGGTGCGGTACGCTTCGTAGATTGCCGCCGGCAGGAGGCACATGATGATGAGGAGGGGATTGCTGTTTACGAGTCCGGCGATGATGCCGATGATCGCGCAGATTGATACAGCGGTACAGATTTGCGGGGCATGCGTGGTAGGCTTTGCCATGGGATGCTCCTTCATGATGGTCTGACAAAGGAAAATGTACCACACAGCCGATGGTGTGACAAAATAGCGGTTCACATCCCATGGCTTGCCTGATCAGTCGAGCTGGAAACCGGCCGGTTTTGCTGCTATAATTTGATAACTGGGGAGCAGTCATCCTGTTGGACTTGTTTGAAAAAAGCTGCGAGCTGGTTATTGTACGAAAGCGGCTCTAATTACTTGTGATGATTTGCGTCGCAGTCATGGAAGGGAATGATAGTTTCCTAAGGCAAATTACTTGCGTATGATGCAACAAGATTATCGTGTGGTACAGGAATACTAATGGATGAGGAACAGTCCCAAGATTTAGTTGCTGGGCGTAAAAGCGTTCCACTACATATGGATGTGGCCCCTGAACTTTTCCCAGGGGATGACAGCAGTATTCCCCTGGATGTGCGAGAAGCCCTCCGGCAAGCTTATATATGGGTCGATCAGGCTGAGTCTATACCGCAGGAGAGCAAAGATGAGATAAAAAGAAGGTTGGAGCTGTTGGCTGCACATCGACCCAATGATACTTGCGCACTCAGGCACACGTTAAGGGTAGATGCTCTCGTCAGTAGATATTGGGAAACTACAATCGCTTGCTTTGATTCATTGGTTGATAAACGGGAAGAAGTGGGTCGTGTAACTATGCTTCATGATCTCGGAAAAAGCGGAGGTCAAGATATTGATCCGATTTTAGCCCAATTTTTTCGTCGCATGACCTTTTTTGTAAACGGCGCATGGGGACCTAAGTATGAGCAGATGTTAGTAATCAAGAGTATCGTTGATTTGGGAAAGGTTCCGGGAGTTCCTTCTGTCAGACGGGTTTGCCGCTATTTACGTCAGCTTTTTCCTGATCGTGAGCCCGGAACGGTATTATGGTCTCAAATACGGGATTGTCATGTTAGTTTGGGTGTGGAGGCATTGGAATCGCTCGGTATCGATGATGCGACAGTAGAGCGCGTCGGAAACCATCATTGGCTGGATACATTATTACGAAGACCTGATGATCTGATCAGAAAGCAAGTTTATCCGGATGACGCTACAATCGTGCTGGAACTTTTTGATAAACTGGATGCAAATTTGAGCAGGAGAAATGGTAACCGTACGATGAACGATGCCTGTAGGTGGTTTCGCACGGAGCGATTGGTACCAGCCAAGGGCATGATGCAGGAACGCAGAAAACAACGCCTCCTCATGCTGAAGTATATGCAGGATAGACAAATGATTATGCATACAAGTTCGGCTGATGATTATGAGATCAGGAGAATTGATTTTATACAGAATGTTCTCGATCGATATGAAATGCTTCTGACTGCGCTAGAAAGGCAGGTGAAGACAGAACAAGCGGCAGCAGCTGGATAAACCGCTTGCTTCTCCCTGCGGGACTGGCTATCATACCTCTGCCTACATTAATGCAGAGGTGAGCATGACAGAGAGCGCGGTTATCGTTAACCACCTGTCTAAACAGTACGGCAAGAACAGCCTGGCAATACAGGATATATCATTCACAGCTGCGGCAGGAGAAATCCTCGGTCTGCTCGGACCGAACGGCGCCGGCAAGACCACGACCATCCGCGTGCTGTCGACCGTACTGTCACCGACCTCCGGTGAGGCACACATTTGTGGCTGTGATATCAGAACCGAGGCAGAGGCAGTCCGCCGGAAGATCGGCGTGCTGACCACGGACGTGGGCGCGTATGAGCGCTTCACCGGTCGGGAAAATCTTGCATACTTCGGGACGCTATACGGTCTTACATCCTCCAGACTGTCAGATCGGATCATGGAACTGGCACAACTGCTGGACATGGAAGCGTTCATCGATAAAAAAGCCGGAACATATTCCACCGGCATGAAACAGAAACTGGCGATTGCCCGGTCTGTGATCCATGATCCGGAGGTGGTGATTTTTGACGAACCGACTGCCGGGCTTGATGTGCTCGCATCCCAGACGGTTCTATCCTATATGCAGAAAGCGTGTGAGCTCGGAAAATGCGTCATCTTCTCCACGCACCAGATGCTTGATGCCGAGAAGCTCTGCCAGCGGGTAGCGATCATTCATGGCGGCAAGCTGATCGCTTTTGATACCGTATCTGCTTTGAAAGAGACAACCGGGGGTAAGGATCTTGAAGAAGTTTTTCTATCATTAATAAAACAAAATAATGCAATCGGTTATTCAGCATAGAGCGTCGCTATTCTGGGGAAAAGTTGCCTTCAGCATGACATGTTATTTTCTGCTGGCCGTCGTGTCTGTTCATATCATCAGAACTGATTTGAGTATTTGGAAAGATGCCATCAGCAGATATGCAGTGGGATCATTTGGATTGCTTGTATCATCTGGCCTGCTGGCTATCGGTAGTGCTGAGGTGATAACCGGTTTTTTTCATATGAGACAATCAACCATCCGTTTGCCGCGGACAGCAGGGTTTGTGCTGCTTTTCTGTGGGCTGGGCATATGTCTGGCAGCTTTTTTCCCGCTGGATCTTGATCTTTCGCAGAGAACCTTGTCAGGGATACTCCATGACTGCGGAGCACTGGTTCAGTTCGGCGGTTTTCCTGTGGCATTATTCCTGTGGCATGCCCAGATCGCTACGAGTGCCCATGCAGCATATACACGCTTGATAGCTTTTATTACATTCATACTCGGATTAGCAATCGGGTACATGAGTCTGTTTGCAACGGGACATAATTATTTTGGATTGATTCAAAAGATTACCGTCGGTTTGATGGTCAGCTGGCTGGGGTGGCAGGCATATACGCTGGCAAGCACGGGATCAGCTGCATTACCACAGAAGGAAGAAGTATGAAACGCATTCTAACCATATGTAAAAAAGAGCTGAAAGATACCATCCGCGACCGGAGGACACTCCTGTCCATGGTAGTCTTGCCCATGGTGCTCATGCCGCTGTTGACTGTGGGCATGGGCAAGCTTATGGAATCCCAAATCCAGAAGTCAGAGGAGAAACAGGTTCGTGTCGCTGTCCGGGGAGGGGTATATGCTCCGGAACTGATGAACCTGCTGAAAAATGATACAACTATACAGCTTGAAGAAGTACCTGATGGAGACCTGACCGAACTGGTACGTGATGATCAGGCAGAGGCTGGCATGGAAATTTCCCCTGATTTTTCGGATAAAGTCGCCGCATTCGAGCCGGTTACTGTTACCGTATACAGCGACTCTACTGATGATATATATGGGACCGTCATGCCGCGGATTTCCGCGGCGCTAGCACTTTATAATCAACAGGTGCGCGCCGAACGTTTTGCAACCGCGGGCATAGATGCTTCCATACTTACGGAAATTCAGATCAATCCAGTAGATGTGTCAACCGAGCAGGAACGGGGCGGGTTTGGTCTCGGTTTCCTGCTGCCGCTCATGATCGTCATGTGGGCCACTATCGGCGGGCAGTATACGGCTATCGATGTATCGGCCGGCGAGAAGGAGCGGCGCACGCTTGAGGCATTGCTACTGACCCCGGTCAAACGCCTCCACCTCGTCCTCGGGAAATTTCTGGCAGTGGCGACAGTTTCCCTGGTCTTAGTGATCATATCCATGGGAAGCATGTATTTCGCTGTGGTGCGTTTCGGTTTTCCGGGGGTAGAGGACGGCGTTGTGGATAGCGGCGGCACAGCGAGCCGGGTCAGCTTTACGATCGATCCGGAGGCTGTGGCCCTGATGCTGGGTGTCAGCCTGCTGCTGGTCTGCATGTTTTCTGCTGTGTTGCTGTCTATTGCCATATTTGCCAAAAGCTTCAAGGAGGCGCAGAGCTATATCAGCCCCGCTTACCTGATTATCGTCCTGCCCGTAACCCTGATCAACAGCATTCCCAGCTTCAAACCGAGCCTTGGCTTCTATGCCATCCCGGGCGTCAATGCCACGTTGCTGTTTAAGGATCTGCTCAAGAGTATCTATGACCCATTGGCTATCAGCATTACCTTCATATCCCTGCTGGTTTATGCGACAGTATCCCTGCTCGTCGCAGCCCGGATCTACGAACAGGAAGGAGTTTTGCTCAAGAATTAGGAGGAAGAATGATCACACTCTACGGTACATCCTGGTGCCCGGACTGCCTGCGGGTCAAGAAGCTGCTGGGTGACTACCGGGTTGAATTTGTTTATATTGATATACAAGCACAACCAGAGGCGCGGGCGGAGATTGAAAAAAGAATAACGGGCGACGTTCGGTATCCAATCCTCATTCTTGCCGATAACAGTATGCTCGTGGAGCCGCGTGACGACGAGCTTATCGAGCGTTTGCATCTCCAGTCGGCGCAGCGGACACCATGCCACGATGTGATTATAGTGGGCGGAGGACCGGCTGGCTTGACGGCCGCTATTTATACCTCGCGTGAAGGGATTGATACCGTGCTGATCGAAAAGGGAGTTTTCGGCGGTCAGGCAGCAACAACCTGGACAATTGATAATTATCCTGGTTTTCCGGAATCCATCAGCGGGCTTGATTTCGCCGAACGTCTACGGAAACAGGTGGAGACCTATGGCACGCATCTCATGCCGCTGAGGGAGGTTGCTTCCCTACAGCAGGATGGCAGCTATCGCATGGTTACTATGTCTGACGGCGAGGTGCTGCGGACACGTACCGTGCTGCTGGCGCCGGGAGCGCGGTACCGGACCCTGACTCTTCCTCATGGTGATACATTTATCGGCCGGGGTATCCACTACTGCGCCACCTGCGATGGGGCTTTTTATCGCGACCGGGACATTATCGTCCTCGGTGGTGGCAATTCGGCAGCGGAAGAATCCATATTTCTGACTCGTTTTGCCCGACATATCACCATGCTGGTACGCAGTCCTACCCTGCAGGCTGAGGAGATTATCATAAAAAAACTGCAGTCCGAGCCCAAGATCAGCATTGTCTACAACACCACGGTTCATGCCGTGCTCGAGCAGGACGGGAAATTTGCCGGTGTGAGTGCGATAAATGCGGTAAGCGGACAGATTCAGGAGTACGCTGCCGACGGTATATTTGTGTTCATCGGCATGCAGCCCTCGACAGATTTCATTGCTGATGTGCTGGATCGTGATGCACAGGGGTATATCCAGACTGATGCTATGCTGCAGACCTCGATGCGTGGCGTGTTTGCTGCGGGTGATGCGCGAGCAGGATCGACAAAACAGATCGCCACCGCGGTCGGGGAGGGAGCCACGGCCGCACTAATGATACGGGAGTATCTGAAGAACTATTAGCTGTCAGCGTGCAGTCATGAGCTCTAATCCCTGCTTTCCAATCTTCAATTTTCCAATGTCCATTCTCCAATATCTAATATCTATCCCCAGGATCACCAGCCCATGTCTCTGAGCGCAGTTCAGAAAACCGTTATCGCCGATACCAATGCACTTTTTTATGGTTATCCGATTGCCAGACTTATGGAGCGCGCCGGCAAGGGTATCGCTGCTGAGCTGCTTACCCGTTACGGGAGCGGGAAACGCATCGCGTTTATCTGCGGACCGGGGAATAACGGCGGTGACGGTTTTGTCGCGGCGCGCTATCTGCATAAACAGGCTGATGTATGTGTCTATTTAGTTGCCGGCGAAGCGGAAATCAGAACACCGGAAGCACGGTTGAACTGGCAGCGCTGGCGTGGATGCAAGCAGGCGGATGCGACAGCAGCAGATCTAGATCTTGGGTGCGATATCGTCGTCGAGTGTCTGTTCGGTACCGGAAACCGGGGCACGTTGCGTGAGCCGTACGCTTCGGTTATCCGCAGAATTCACCGTTCACGCAGTATCAAAGTCAGCGTTGACCTGCCCGTACCCGGATATCGTCCGGATCTGGTAATCTCGCTCATGTCTGAGAAGGTTCCCGGGGCAACGGTTGTAGATATCGGTTACCCATCCCGTCTGGCAGAACGTATCGGCGTCGGGGAGGTGAAAGCCCTGCATACACCAGATCAGAGTTCACACAAGGGCGAAAATGGCAAGCTGCTTATCATTGGAGGCAGCGAGCAGTATCACGGCGCACCTCTTTATGCTACCCGGATTGCCAGTAAAATTGTTGATTTGATATATTTTTCATCAATCCCTGAAAATAACCGTTTGGTGCACAAACTAAAGGAAAAGTCCTG
>JAKQHK010000009.1 GCA_029573015.1 bacterium | reverse complement strand
CCTGATCGTGGCGGCCGAAGCAGCGGCGCTCTCGATCAGCCGCGCCTTCATGCAGAATAATTTTCAGGAAATAACTGATAGAACACGTCTTGAACCGGAGCAGGCAGCTGCACTGGCAGACAGGCTCATCAGCGAGCTTCCGGTTCAGTTTCCTGAGTTGCTTTCCGGCGATGCATCCGGAAAGGTGCTGTTGCTGGTGATCGGACGGGTCATGAACCGTTTTGCCGGCGATGGAGCGGTGAAAATGACGGAAAGCCGGTTAAGTGCCAGGAATGTGGCACGGCGGAGCGGTACTTTTTTAACTACAGATGCTTTTGCCCAGGATACTCTTGGAGCGCTTATGGCATTGAGCATGGCTTCCAATACTCTCGCCGGTCTGTCAGAGGGACTGACCCTGTCAGTCGGAGACAGGGAAAATGTCATGCATACGCTCAGAGCTCTGGCATTTCAGGCTGGAGACTCGAGCGCCGAAAAGTCAATCCGCAGTTTCCTTGATTTTTATACCAGATACGGCATCCGGGGAACTATGTATGCCGAGACGATCCGCAGGTATCTCGGACAAAAGCTCGAGGATATCCGCCGTGCCAATGTAGAAATTCAGACTGCTCACGCGCTGGCACAGAAACTGAAGGCTGATGCTAAACTGGATACAGCACAGGGAAGGGAAGCGGCGAAACAGGCGTTAGCTCTTCAGTTTGCAGCCTCGACACAAGCCCAGGAAGCCTTAAAAAAATTGACATTCAAAGATTGGCTGGAAGTCGGTGCCAAGGCAGTGCTCGAGACCGAGTCGACTATGGCTGCTACCCGCCTGACTGGCAGGATTGCCGGGGCAGTGGTACAGGTGGGTGCTCTCGAGGCTGCCCGGGGTGATGACTTTGATGCCATGGCATCCCTGCAGGCGGTCGCGTATGGTATGGATGTGCACACAGCTGCCCAGTTGCAACTTTCAGCTGAGCAAGGCGGACAGGATCTATCTGGCCAGCAGGTTATCGAGCTTGCGCAGTTTGTTCATGATCCGGCGCAGCAGCTTGAGGTCAGGCTGGAGCTTCTGGAACACATGGAAGGTTCTGTTACCGACAGGATCGCTGCTGCGCTCGGTCGGGACCAAGCTTTCAACGAGGCGGTTGCGGCAGTAGAACAGGCACGGTTTGTGGAGGGGCTTCAGCTCCTGCAATTCGCACCGTTACTCCAGATGGAAGGAAAACCCCTGCATGAAGTGGCAGCCCGGATCGCTGAATTGCGGAGCTATCGCGCCCATAGCGCGCAAAAGCAGCTTGATCAGCAGGCGGTTGACGCTCCCGCAAGCCTGTCTCCTGCCGGCAAGACTGAACAATCAGCTCTATCCGAGATGGATATCGAGGACCAGACCGTAGCTGCCGCAGAACGTGATATGTCCGCGGCCGGGAGCGAAGTGGTCGCACCGGATGATTTATTCATTATCAATCCTGACGGTAGTTGTACGATCCGGGTAGATATCAATCTAAATCATTTTATACAAACCTATCTGGCAGATAATCCTGATAATACCATCACGACTTCCGCACTAGCTACTAGCTATATTGATTGGCTGGCAGCAGATGCCTATACCGATACAGACAATGATCTGGTAGACCGTTCTCCCATGCGTGCCGCTCTGGAGCGGATGGGTTTTGATCTTGCCAATACGGCGCATCAGGAACAATTGGTAACGTTGTTCAGTGATATCTTTACAGCGAATTTTGATGCGGATGGTAACGGACGGATAAGCGGTACCGATCTGACTGCATTTGATGCTAATGAAACAGTAGTAGCTGCTGATCCGACCGGTCAATTAGATCGGGTTGCCTCCGATAATATCGCCACGGTTGTTTTTAATATTGATATTACCGAGTTCCATCTGGCGCTGCTCGATGCGCTTCAGACAGAGGACAGCCCCCGGTCAGCATTACAGGGGGCAGTACCACAGGGCGAAACGATCAGTTCTTACCTTGATGTTGCCCAGAGAGAGGCGAGGCTGGATGGGATGGAGGAAATCATCCGCGAACTCGTGGCCCGAGGAGATACCGCTACACTCATGAAACTGCAGGAGCATCCGGAATTGCTCGTGGCCGCTTCATTCCGCTATTTTGAGATTCCGGAAGCCAGACCGGACAGAGCGGATCTTCCGGAGGGAGCCACTGATGCGATCAGCGCTATCAGGTCATATCTCAATGCAGTTGCCAATTCTGCTGACGAAAATTATCCCAATCCATTGACGGTTGACGACATAGCGTATGCCGGCGAACATATCGAAACCGAATGGGAGGATGCAGGCCGGCTTATGGCGAGTCAGGCAGCATTCGCACTCGATGGGACGCATGTCGGACAGCGGACCGCCGTGAGTCTGCAGGGAGTGTTTACCGATGATTATAATGATGACTTTCTTGATCGCGACGCGACAGGACCTGATGCAGGTAATATCATCGGCAGCCGCTACGCGGAGAATACACTCGTCGGGGCTGAACTGATCGTGATGCGGATCGTGGCAGGCGGAGCCACTGAGGAAGCAGCCACCAATAGTTTGAATACTATTAATCAGGAGGATCTGCTGGCTGCTGCGATCAACTATGCCGCCAATGTACAGAATCATATGGACCCGTCGGCAGCGCTCAATCGGGCTATTAGCAATATGAATGCCGGACGCTTGCCGGATACGAGCGAGGTGCCTCAGGCATACAGAGATGCTATCGCTGCTATTGTTGACAGGGCAACAGACGAAATTGGTGTTATTCAGGAGCGTCTCAATGGACCGCAGGTCGTTACAGTTCAGCTGGATGCATACGCGGCGGCGCTTGATCCGGATACGGATGTACCGGCTGGCGGTGTCGTAGCTGATGCGTCGGTTGACTCGGTTCGATATGATGGGGAAACAATAGTAGTTACAGAAGAAGCGGCTGATGCTTATGTCAATATGACCTGGACCGATGCCTTGATGACTGAGGCGGAGGATTTGATCGCAGATGTTGATACTGCTACCTATGCTGATCAGGCTGTTCATGATATCGCTGCCGAGTATCGTAGCGCTATGGAATTCGCGAGTAGCCATCTAACAGACGCAATAACCAGCGGAATAGGAGCGTCTGCTGATGGCAACGCACAAGTTGCGGAAGTACAGTCAGTAGTTACTGAGTTAGCTGCCTATACTGCCGGAGCACAAATTGTTTCTGGTAGTCCTGCGGTACCAGTATCGCATGTCCAGGCCGAGCGGGCAGCTGGACTAACGGCAGAGGCGGAGACCATCGTGTATGACTCGACCGTCGGGCTCGCAGTCGAAACCTTGACGACGGCAGCTGAAGTCGCGGCGGCGCTTGGGGATGAGATAACCTGGTATCGCGACATGGCAGAGGCGGCGCTTGCTGACTTTGATGCGGCAAACCCAACATCAGAAGCGTCACAGGCTGCATTGGCAAATGCCACATATTATAATAATTTAGCTAATACTGCGGAGACACAGGCGCAGACGTTGATCGATGCACAGGCAAGCGGTGCTCTTTCGACTCTTGCTGAACGGGCAGTAGACAGTAATGGTAATCCCTTGGGTATTGTTGCATCAACAGTGACAGCAATTGAAGCATTAACAGTTATTGTTGACGATACCGCGGTTGATACAGACCTTGAGTCAGCACAAGCGACGGTTGCTGCCGGAGCTGTGGCTGCCGAGCTTGCTACTGCCGGATGGACAGAGGCAGAGGCAGCCATTGCCGCAGCCGAGGATGCCCTCGAACCGCTGGTGGCAGATGCTGACGGAAACAGCATAGCTGATATCGTCGGTACGCATGAGGCTGCCATCAATGCAGCCGCAGACGTAGACGGAGCAACTGCAGCTCTTGAGGCGGTTACTGCCAGCATAGCGGCGCTCGATGCACAAATTGCAGTTGCTGAGCAAGCGCTGGCTGATGCCCAAGCAGTGATGGATACGGTGAGTGATGCGGGGGATGCTGCAGTAAATGCTCGCATAGCTGCTTTGCAGGCTCAGCTTGCCGAAGCACGGGAAACCCGGGCGTTGCTGGCTAATGATACGACCCCGAATGATGGCGGAGCACCGGATGGAGGGTATCTCGGACTGGCTGAGGCTCGTTTGGCTGATTACGAGGCTGCGGTCGATGCCGGGGCGACAGTAGATAGCTGGCTCGGACAGGAAGTCGATACCGGGATGAACCGTTCAGCCATCAAGTCCGCACTCGATCTGGGTGAACCCACTGATCTGCAATCCTCTATAGATTTTCTCAATGCGGTGCTCGCTGCGGATAGTGATCTGGCGACAGTACAGGCTGGCGGTCGGGATACAGCCGTCCAGGCACGCGCCCGGCAATTATATGATGCCCTGGATTGGGTTCATGGGGTGGGTTATATCGGTGGCAATTTTGACAGTATTTCGGATGTAATCATGCCGTCAGGAGGAGATTTTGGCGATTTTATCATCGAGTATGCGGTGGAATTGCAGACTGCGTCCGATCATGCGGGTAGTGATTGGGCTGCGAGCAACCTTGCCCGATTTGTACTAGGTACTGATTTCACCGCAGCCCTGAATAATGTCAGTGTCGGGGGTAATGATGAACCGCTTGATCCGGTTACCGGTGATCCAATCACTACTGAGCAGGCTGCACGCTGGATCGCGGTGCAGGCGGGCATCGACCAGTTCTTTGGTGTTGATGCTGATGGTAATTTCGGACTCAGGGCAGGCTTGACTCCAGAGCAACAGAATGCAGCCCGTTTCCTGTTTGCTCGCTGGAATTTGCCTCATCATCAGATTGAGGCAGTTCCTGCCGCAACTGCAGCACCGACAGAGACAGCTACGGGTACTGCTCCGACAGCACTGTCTGCAACTCCTACAACTGAAGAGACGGGTGCGATTGCTACAGCAACCGTTGAGGCGCCAACCCCGACACCCGAAGCGACTGAAAGTCCGACAGCCGCTGCATCTGCCACTGCAAGTGCGACAGAGACCGGCCATGTTCCTCCTACGGAAACAGCGGCAGAAGCAACTGAGACTACCCATGCTACCGAGACGGCCGTGCCGACACCATCTGTGGCCCAGGAGTTGGAGGAGTTGGGTGGGATAGGATTATTGAATCTTGCCACTAATGTGCTAACGAATCCGGATACAGGCGTGGCGAATATGGCGCAGGTGCATGAGATGCGACCGGAGGGTACGAGTGAGGAGACTATTGCTCTCCTGACAGCCCTCGGACAAGGCATGATCGCTCTCCAGAACGAACTGGCAGACACCGCGGGAAGCGATACGATCACCGAATCTACGGATACCGGTTTCGGACAAGGATTGGGTGAACTTACAATAGCTGATTTGTTTGAAGACACCAGTCCCGAGCTGCTCGCCAGTTTTGGTTCACTTGCCGAGAATGGCGAACTTGAGAATATGGCAACCATTATCGCTGCCATCACGGACGAAAAGGGTGAAATCCGTCTTGATATCTGGGAGGCAGCCGGCGGCCGGACAGGGGCAGAGCTGTGGGAATTTTTGGCTGATCCAGCTAACCTGACGCCTGAACTGCTCGGCAGCGAGGAAAACGCTGCCGCAGTACAGCAGGCGACGCAGGAGATCGCGTCTGATGCTGCGGATGCTGGGAGCATGCAGACGATCCTGGAAGCTTTGCAGACAGAGGGCAAACCGTTAAGTATGTGGTTGATATGCTGTGGCAGTCTGTCGGTGGTCGCAGGAGCAGCTGCTTTGAAATGGGGTAAGCGAATTGCGTCGGCAGTGGTTACGGTATGGCAAGAGCGAAAACATGCTGGAGGTATTCCAGCAGGTAACTCTGGTGGGGGTGGTGGTATACCCGCGGGAAATACTCAGAGCTTCGGTGGTGCTTCGGGTAGTGCACCAACACCATAAGTGAGGTTGGTGATGGGAGAATACGAGGGAAAAGCATG
>JAKQHK010000134.1 GCA_029573015.1 bacterium | reverse complement strand
CCTGCAAACCACGCGCCACGATGCTACGATTTTCACCAACCAGAGGTACGATATCCGCAACCGTGGCCAGTGCCACCAGGTCGATCGGGTCGTGTGACGAACTGGTATCATACGACTGTTCGAGTGCCCGCACCAGCTGATACGCAACCCCGGCGCCGGCTAATTCCTTGAACGGATAACTGCAACCAGCCTGCTTGGGATTGATGATCGCACATGCTTGCGGCAACTCATCCGGCACATGATGATGATCCGTAATAATGACATCCATGCCAAGGCTATTGGCGGTTGCCACTTCCAGCCGGCTGGCGATACCGCAATCAACGGTGATGAGCAGACGCGTCCCGCTGTGGGCAAGCTTTTCGATCGCTTCCCTATTCAGACCGTAGCCCTCTTCGACCCGCTCGGGGATATAAAAACTCACCAACCCGCCCAACTGCTTAATAAGCTGGCCGACAATCACCGTACTGCACACCCCGTCCACATCGTAATCGCCGTATACAACGATCTTCTCCTGAGTCCCAATCGCCTTCCGGATCCGTTCAACTGCCTTATCCATATCTTTAAGCAATAAAGGATCAGCAAGCGGTGTGGCATCGGGATGTAAAAAAGCGTCCGCAGCTTCCCGCGAGGTGATTCCGCGGTTATACAGCAATTGCGCGATAACGGAATTATACTCCGAAAATGCAGCTGCACACGAATCAGAAAGTGTATCACGTATAACCCATCGTTTCTCAAGCATGCTTTAACCCGTGAACCCGTTAATAAGAAATAAAAAAAATATCAGCGGACATGTAATGAAAAATCCAGTCGCGGGGCTGAAAGCGTCAGATCCCCGCCGATGGATACAAAATCCACTCGCGTCTCGGCAATCGCACGTACAGAATCCATAGTTACATTGCCTGAAGCTTCTAACGGAACTCGTCCTGCCACGGCTGCGACTGCTTCCCGCATGGCTGATATAGCAAAATTATCCAGCATGATGCGCGTCGGCATCAGCTCAACCGCTGCCCGTACTTCTGCCTCATCACGCACCTCGACCACGATCTGAAACTGTTCCCCCCAGCGGGCGCGTACGCGCTGGATTGCTTCCCTGACTCCGCCGGCCGCGTCGACATGATTATTCTTGATAAGTACCATGTCATACAGACCAAAACGGTGGTTCATTCCGCCACCATGGACAACCGCTGCTTTTTGCAAAGCCCGCAAGCCAGGAATAGTCTTGCGCGTATCAAGGATGCGCGCCCCTGTCCCGGCTACCAGCTCAACGAATCTGCGGGTGCGTGAGGCGACCCCGGATAGATGGCAGAGGAAATTGAGGGCTGTCCGCTCGCCTAAGAGAATGCAGGGCACACTCCCATGAAGGGTACAAATAATCGTTCCTTGCTGCACTTGATCGCCATCTCTAGCGTGTGGTTCGAAATGGATCTGCGGACTGATGAGGTGAAAAACCTGCTCGACCACAGAAAGCCCGGAAATAACACCCTCTTCCCGGGCTATCAGGTCAAAGCTTCCCGATAGCGCAGAACTGAACACCGCACCAGTCACATCACGATCAAGCATATCTGGCTGATGAGCAATCAACCCTTGCGCATGCCAGGAAGTATCATGTACAAAAGAGCGGTAGAGAACTGCTGCCTCTTCCTCGGGATACAGATCTTCCAGTAATGCCAAAAGAATGTAATCGGTTTGCATGATATACATGGATTAATTACAGTAACTGATCGTTGATGCGTATTTTCTCAATCCGTACCGGAGTGTTAGTGTGGCACGCCTCCAGCGTAAGCAGATCTGCATAGTGAGTACTTTCTGATTTCGTGCCGTTGGGATCGATAGCCATAAACATAAATTCTATCCAGGCCGATGCATAGGAACTGAACCCGCTGATATCCTCTTCCGGTTTGATAATAATCTCCCAGACCGTATCAGTGAGTGATCCGCTCTTGAGTGTCATTTCTTTTTCCTCCCACTCCCCGGCTTCTCCGTTTTCCTTATCCACCAGCCGGTAGCGGATAGAAACCGCCTCTGTGCCAGCAGTCTGAAGAATCTGGTCTTCGATCCTTACCTCCATGTCACCGCAACCCGTACCGCGATAGTACACCGTATCAGCAGACAATAAAGGAGTACCAAATACGGGCAGGGTAACAAACCGCGTGCGATCAATGATATCGGGCTTATATAGATCATCAGCAAGCGGCGTGTCCGGCTCGATTTCAGGCTCGATGATGCTGTTTGACACGGGCGGGTGAAGGGGCTTGGTAACAACGGGATCTGCCGGCTTCTTGCCGATATGGATCTGGATCTCTGCTGGTATGCCCCAGTCTCCCTGGCTGTCCTGACCTATCACGGTAATAGTGTACAAGCCGTCCGCAGAAGGACTCCACATTAAACGGGATGTCTGCAACGTGGTTTCCCCGGTAATCGCCTCGTCAGTAGCAACCACAGATCCGTTAACCCGCAATTCCACTCGTGCCAGTCCGGTGGATGCTGCCCGCGTGTGCGCCAGCACTTCCACCTGACCACTTTCCAGATACGCGCCGTTGAACGGAAAATCAATCCAGGATTGGATACCAGTCTGCGTCTCAGACAGATATCCCGATGACATGTGCGAAGCAGGTGCGGTTACCGAACACCCTCCTGCAACTGCCAGACCCAGAATGCAAACTATGATAACTCGTATCACTGCTGACCTCCTGCTAATACATGCTGTTCGGTAAAACAATACCCTCCATTACATCAGAATTAATCGTACACGCGCTCATAGAAGTAGGATTACAGGCACTGATTTCGGCATATACCTTGGCAGTTCCGCCCCAGTAGAGTTTCCACCAGTCATCATAATAATACTGCGGCCAGCCATCCCTATATTCCACCGTGGTCCAGCCGTGCATTGCTTCCAGATGTCCGGGCACCCAGTACTCTACTGCCTGCATGGTGAACGGCATCTCAACTGTCTGACCCGGCTCCAGCGGTGGAATCTTCAGTGATGCACCGGCAAACAGCACCCCTGATAACGGTTCGGTTATGGTAACCGATTCATTATAGGGGGGTATATTGATGATCTTATATCCTACAGCCCCGGCATTGGTAGCGGTCACCCCGATTAAAAGCCCGTATTGGTCCTTGTACATCGCATAGGCATCCGCATCGTATTCAGTGTCTGCAGACCGGCTCACTTCGACCACCACCTGGGCAGGCCGGCGCTGCGCCCGCGGATCAGGATGGGCCTCTACCCCCTCGGGCAGACAGAGCGGTTCGATGCCCATGTTATGCGCCTCTTCAGCTCCCATGCAGGCAGGATTGGTATTTTCTACGCTGTCGAGTACTTCGGTTAACCCCTCCCTGATGAGAGATTTACAGATTTCATCCGTGCATCCGGCCTGGGCAGCGAGCTCCTCAACAAAATAGTCGAAACCCTGATCCATCAACTGGTCAAAATTAGGTAAATCCGGAGGTATCCCTAGCGCCATCATGCCTATTTTTAACCCGGCTGCCAGTGCTGACATACAGTCATCATTTCCGTTGCATACAAGTCCGCCCACTAACCCTACCACCTGATCCTGCAAATATTGGTATGCCTCTGACACCCAGGTCACTCCACTTGACATGAAATCCCACAATGATTCATACCAGCTCTGTTCTCCGGCACCTTTGTAGGATGCGGGACAGATGACCGAGCCTGCCGGAGCAACGAGCACAGACCCGCCAAAACCATCTGCTTGCCGCCAATCCGTATCGAGAACCATACCACCGGTGCAGGATCCTTTTTCAGGAAAATGAATGGGAGAAAAATCTTTTATCTTTACTGAATACAGCGCCGGCGGTACAAGTAACTTTTCAAACACGACCTCCTCTGCTGCCTGAGACTCAACCTTGTGTACCACTACTGCATTGGAGGGCTGTGCTGCCGGCTGGTTCCCTGCCATGGGGATGACTCTGATGTAGTAGGTAGGAAAAGATTGCAGCCAGCCGGCATCCATCCGGGCTAAATCAGCAGACAGGGAGTATCCGGATCGCATGACAAAATCCGGCTTGACCGTGGCCCCGTCATCCCCAGCTGTAAATGCCTGTGAAAAATCAATTTCAAACTGACGCTCAGACGTTGCAGCGCTGTAGGCTTGATCTGTCATGTCAGCAGAAAAAGGTGTGGTTGCTATCTGGTACACAGCGCCGGTCACTCCCGGTACATCGGTGAACCACCAGAGTTTCCGACCCTGGTCTGTATCCGCATCCCCAATGGAAATTTCCGTCACCCAGCTTCCTCCCATGTCTCCATAGCAATCCCAGACAGAATTGCAGATAGCCAGGTCGGTGGAATAATGCTTGGTATCCAGTCTGCCGACATAGCCGACTGCCCCCTCTTTCACCCCCCAGACCTCAAGCGCCAATTTTCCGGATGCATCCTTGGGCAGGGTCGGCAAGGCAGCGTCCGGTAGTTCGACTTTTTTCTGGCTGACTGTCAAAAAAGCAGAGTCATCTGCTGGTACACGCTCCCAGTTTTTTTCATCATATGAAACATACACATAGGCAGCCTCATACGCGAGCGGCAGTGTCAGTATGCCATCCTCGTACGCCAGTTCGCCTTGCTCTGCGGCCGCGCATGAACCGTCTCCTGCTGGAGTCACGCCCGGATTGCTCGGAGCCTCGCCGGCCGCATTGAAGGCAGCAGCATAATACACCGGTGTGCCGTTCACCAGCGGATCAGTATAGAAAAACACCCCGCTTCCCGAAAAAGCCCCAAGGGTCGCGATACGTTCAAAAGCATGTCCGTCAAGGCTGCGATAAATGAAGAAGCCTTTTTCCCCTTTGGCATGGTCTGCTATATGCAGCACCGCATCGCATTGCTCACGAGTCACTGTCAGCATCGGCGTATCGGGCAGCGCAGACGTCACAACTCCGGACACCCAGAGGTCGTACCTGTTGACCTCTTTAAGACTTGCTGCCTGTGAACCGGATACCGTTTCGGGCATGCTGATCGGGGCAGTCGGCACAGGCTTGTGCACGATGGGGATAAGCAGTGTATCGCCCGGTATAACTTTTTCTGCAGATTCTGGATTAGCATCGAGAATAGCATCAACTGTGATTCCCGCCGCTTCAGCCAGCGAAGCGAGCGTATCTCCTTGCGTAACAGTGATCATTCTGCCCGGTGTCACCGGTTCGGTGATCCTCAGAAGCAGGGGGGC
>JAKQHK010000103.1 GCA_029573015.1 bacterium | reverse complement strand
CTACTCATGTCACACTGTGTCGCTGGCGCGGATGACCGTGACCGATTACAGGATGGCGCGTACGCGGTTCGAACCAAATACGGCAAGCTGGGTGAATCTGGATCAGGTACAGCAAATCCATTTAAACAGCCGGTTGTCCAGCTATGTCCCGGGTCGGTATTCCCGTCAGGTCAGGATTGGATAGGATCTGTTTACTCACCTTTGCCGGGGAGTCCAGACATCGTAGACATAAGCTATGGATTGTTGATGGGTATGACAGGAGACTGGTTGGGTTAGCCACTTTATGGGAGCGTATCATGAAAAAAGCCAGAGCAGTTACCGTAGGTGTTGGAGCTAATGGTCGTGATATCGGAATGGCGATCTGCCATATGATCAGGGAAAGCCGATGCGATTATTATCTTTTTTTTCTCTCTAACGAGAGCCGAGTTGACGTCTATGAGCCACATATTCGTCCATGTCTCGATAAATTACATATACTTTATCGGGAAGTGCTTTTATCCGAAGTTGACGATTTTTTGACCATAGAGAACACCATTAAGAATGAAATACAAATTGATAAGGATCGCTTGGAAGCGGAATCAGATGAGTGGAACTGGAGCGCGGACTATACTTCCGGAACCAAATCCATGTCTGCGGCGTTGGTAATCGCAGCATTGTATTTTGAATTCGATTCTCTCAGTTATATAGCGGGAGAACGGCGTCAGGGTAGGGTATTACCAGGAGCGGAACGCATTCAGAATCTCCGTTTACACCGGCACTACTGGCGGGCGATAGAGAGTCGTCTTGGATTGCTTGCTGACAGCGGGCAGTTCCGTGCCGCGCTTGATCTGCTTGATTCATGCGAGCGTCAGGAGGAGATTGCGACTGATTATGAACGCTGGCAACTACTGCTGGACCTGTTGTATGCCTGGGATGTTTTTGATTATAAGAATGCGCACAAATATATGCTGGCGCTGAAAAAACTCAAGCTTCCTGATTATATAAACAGCTGGATCAAGAAAAAAGAATTGGTGCTTGATGATCTGACGCGAAACAACACAATTCCTTCACTTGAACGCATCGTTGACCTCTATCACAATGCCCGACGTCGTTTATATGAGGGAAAAGCGGATGATGCTCTGAGTCGCCTGTACCGGATGATGGAGATGATGGCCCAACACCGGATCAGGAAACATTTCAACCTGACCGATCCGAAACTCCCTGCTAAGATGCTGACTCCAGATCTCGAGAAAAAATTTAGCGAATGTATCAAGGATGGAATATTCAAAGGTGGTATAGCTAAAAGCCTCGAACTACTGGCCGATGTGGGAGATGAATTTGGCAGGAGTCTGTATACCGAGTATGCCAGCCAAAAATCTAGGGTCAGACGGTTACTCGATAAGAGAAATTTTTCCTGCCTGGCGCATGGATTTTTGCCAATCACGCCTGAGGATGCCAAAGCACTCGCAGCGGAGCTGGAGATTCTCCTAAACGCTCATTTTGAGGGGTGGAAACGCTATGAGGATATTCTTACCCTTGTTCCGTTGAAAGGAGATATTCGTTCATGATGTATTCTCTTGTGATCCGACTCGGACTGGAGGAAGACAGCGTGCTCCCTCCGTATCAGGGATACCTTGTCTATAGCATGTTTTTGTCATTAGTCCGCAAACATCATGCGGATCTCGCCGTTTCGCTCCATACCCCGGATGCAGTTAAATTATTTTCACTGTCCCAGATCATTGGTCCGATGCGCTATCATGACGGCATGCTCTACTTGCGGGCTGATGATTCGTATTATATCCGAATATCAATCCTGGACAGCCAGTCGTTTGCCGGTGTGCTCGATGTGTTCCTGCGGCATGGCATAGAGCGGGTGAGGATAGGCGACGTTTATTTTACAGTGCAGGAAATTTGCACTCAGCCATTGGCGCATCAGTACGCGGCGTACACGTCAGGTGAAGAGATCTGGTCTGCGGCCTCATCTGCTGATACTGCCCTAGCTCTCAAATTTATGTCGCCGACCGCTTTCAAGTCCGGACGCGAGTCAGTTGTCCTCCCGTATCCCGGTCTCGTATTTGGCAGTCTGGCGAAAAAGTGGCAGAGATGCGTTCCTGCCTGTCCGCTAGCACATCTTGACTACACCCGCGTCCTGAGGATTGCCCGGTACGATGCATTAGCTACTTCAATGTTGACGTTTAAAAAAGCAAAACAAATCGGGTTCACCGGTACGGTCTGGTATGAGGTTCGGGATACCGATGAGCGCACGATCAAGTCATTGAATGCTCTCTCTGATTTTGCTTTTTATGCGGGGGTCGGTATCAAAACCGCCATGGGTATGGGACAAACCATCAGACTAGGGAGCGGCCATGCTGACAAATCTGTACATAACCGACCGCGACGCTGTCTGCCGGGCGGATAAAGAGAAGATTATTGTAGAAACCGGTGGTCTGACTCATGAGCTTCCCATAGAAAGTGTGAACAGCATTCAACTTTTTGAGGAAATCACCGTAGATTCAGACCTGCTTGCTGTCTGCCTGGAACATCGTATCCCTGTGTATGTTATTTCGCCGCGAGGAAGTTATCTGGGAAAACTCCAGTCACTCCAAAACACCACGGTGGATGCTCGGCTGGCTCAGTATGGTGTTTTTTTCGACCCGACCCGTCGTCTGGCATTAGCCCGGGACATCATCCACGGCAAAGCGCGCAATAGCTTGACCATGCTTTATCGACTTCGCCGTCTGTATGATCGGGATATCACGGCACAAATCAAACAGGTAGAGCGCCTGGAGCACCAGATTCCCCTTTCCTCCGACCTCGGTCAACTCCAGGGGTATGAGGGCATTCTTGCCCGGGAGTATTTTGCTGGGTTCGGCGTTTCACTCGGGCACGGATTTCGGTTCACCACCCGATCGCGGCGGCCGCCGCTTGATCCGGCGAACAGCATGCTTAGTTTCGGGTATACCCTGCTCGCGTCCAGCGTTATGATGGCGGTAGAGACAGCGGGGCTTGATGCGTATATCGGGTTTTTGCACCAGCCCATTCGCAACAATCCCTCGCTTGTTCTCGATATGATGGAGGAATTCCGCGCGATTATTGTTGATCATCTTGTCCTGCATCTCGTGGACAGCGGCAAGATCACCCCGGATGATTTCGAGCGGGGTACAGACGCGGGGCGGCCGGTGCTCATGCGTAATGACGCCCGTCGTTTGTTTATTCGTGAATACGAAAAACGTATCCAAACCTCGGTAGAATACAACCTGCGCAAGACCGAATTTGTTCGTATCATGGGTCAGCAGGCTGAACTATTAAAAAAGGTTGTACGCGAGGGCGGATCGTACCGTTCATTTGGATTTAGGTGAGTCTCATGCTTATTGTCGTAAGTTACGACATCGTCAACAATTCAAAAAGGGATCGCATTGTCAAGGTTTTGCAGGCCTATGGCACGAGGGTGCAGAAATCGGTATTTGAATGCGATCTCGTGGACAGGGAACGACTCAATGTATATTCCAAGCTGACGCGAATCATGAAAGAGTATCCGCACGAGACAGACAGTATCCGGTTTTATAAAATTTGTGCGTCCTGTCTTAAATTGGTGGAGATAATCGGAGCGGGCGAGATCCAGTTGCGTCCTCAATTTATCATCGTTTGAGAGGTGAATCTCTCGCAGGCGATCTGACGCCAACAATCCGTTTTTTCCTTTTTTTTTGAGACTTCGATTGCTACACACCATCAATCTTTCGCAAAATGTAATTTTGAACCCCGTATTTCCTATGCTATGATAAATAGTATAAAAAATCCCTCCTCTTCAGGCAGGGATTGCAACTTCCCGATGTAAAGGGTATTCTGTTGCATAATCCATAAAAAATCCCTCCTCTTCAGGCAGGGATTGCAACCTCTTCGTAAAATCTCGCTTTACGTTCTTTATAAAAAATCCCTCCTCTTCAGGCAGGGATTGCAACTAGAGATAATTTTATGGATAGCTTTTCCTTTGATAAAAAATCCCTCCTCTTCAGGCAGGGATTGCAACACTTCTGATGGAT
>JAKQHK010000098.1 GCA_029573015.1 bacterium | reverse complement strand
TTACTCCGGTCGAATATGGTTCCCGTTCGATCTGTAAACGTCTTTCCGCAATGAGGACACAGGTATCTGCGATTCAATGTTGTTCGCTTTCCATGATGATGGATTCCCAGGCAGGTGCAATATGGGCAATGTATCTTTCCTTTCCAACGCATCCGACGCAGATATCCATACGCTTTCGCCTCGTTCTTGATGAAATCTAATCCATGCGGTACTTTATTCATGGGCGTGGGCTCCTGTAATGTTGGTCTAGACAATCACATTATAGGTGATCCCACGCTTATCTTTATATTAGCCCCAAAAATTGTCCCTTTTTGCCAGACTTGGTATAATAATAGAGAGGTATTTTAGCGGCATGATTGCATGTATATTGACTATGAAGCACTAGTTCCGGTTCTGATCATTATCGGCATAATTCTGCTGATTTTTGGCCTTGGCGCAGTGGTTTTTTTCATCCTGCGCCGGGAACGCATCAAGCAGCAGCGGGAAAACGACATTTTGCTCTGCATAGAAGTCCCCAAAGGCAATGAAAAAACGCCATTAGCCGCAGAACAGATGTTCGCCAGTCTGCACGGGCTGTACCGCTCCATGCTCCAACGGCTTGTTCACGGCGATGTCAGCCTGTCGTTCGAGATGGCTGCGAGCAAGAAAGCCATCAGGTTTTACTGCCGGGTGCCGCAAAATGTCGAGGAGTTTGTTACCAAACAGATTTTTGCCCAGTATCCCAATGTGCGCATCCAGCGCGCCGAGGATTATGTGAATTTTTATGCTATCGAGAACGTAGAGCGTGAAACCGCTATAGCTTATATCCGCTCCAATAAAGCGTCGATGTATCCCATCAAGACCTTTACCAGCTTTGAGGTAGACCCGCTGGCTGCGATTACAAGCGCCCTGAGCGGATTGTCCGAGGAGGAAGACATCTGGTTTCAAATGGTGATCACACCGGTAAACCATAGCTGGCAGACGAGCGCCCAGCACTATGTGCAGCAGGTGCGTGAGGGCAAGAGCACGCTCATGGGTGATGTGTTTGGAAAGCTATTCAGAGAAATATTTGAAATCCTCTTTGTCTATGTACCTGATGCCCTGATCGGACGATCCCGTGCTGATCGACGTTCAAGCCAACGGGAGCTCCCGGACAGCGTCAAGGAAGCCTTGACCAAGATCGAGGAAAAATCGAAAAAAATTGGCTTTGCGGCAATTATGCGCATTGCGGCTATTACGCCGGATCAGCAGCTGTCCCGCCAGCGGCTAAATGAGTTTATCTCGACCCTCCAGCAATATACCGTGCCCAATCTCAATGGATTCCATCTCGGGAAACGCATTTTCAATGTGGGCGGATTCAAGGAAGCCTTCAAGCTGCGAGCCGGGAAGCGGAAAGGGATTATTTTAAATGTCGAGGAATTGGCATCGATCTACCATTTCCCCAACCAAAGTGTGGAAACCCCGAATATAGTCTGGGCCCGGGCGCGCAAGGGCGAACCTCCTCCCAATTTACCCGTAACTGGTGAGGGGAGCGAATTACGCGACCTGACAATATATGCCAAAACGGATTTCCGGCGAGAGGAGCGCAAATTTGGCATCAAGCAGCCGGACCGGCTGCGGCACCTGTACGTCATCGGGAAAACCGGCATGGGCAAATCGACTATGCTCGCCAATATGGCTATTGATGATGTTCGTTCTGGACGGGGCGTGGCGGTTATCGATCCGCATGGGGACCTCTATACCACGGTTCTCGACTATATTCCCAAAAAGCGCATTAATGACGTCGAGCTGTTCAATCCTTCAGACAAGGATTATCCGGTTGCCCTGAATATGCTTGAATCCGTGGACGATGCCTATAAAAGTCTCGTAGCTTCCGGCATGATCGCTGTTTTCTATAAACTTTATGCGGATTCTTGGGGACCACGGCTTGAACATATCCTGCGCAATACGATACTCGCGTTGCTTGATTCGCCTGACAGCACCCTCCTCGGGATCAGCCGCGTGCTCGTAGACAAGGATTACCGGCGCATGGTCGTCAACCACATCAAGAATCCCACGGTACGCATGTTCTGGGATAAAGAATTTCCCCAGATCGAGACGAGCCGGGCGGCTGCGGAGGCCCTGGGGGCGGTGCAGAATAAAGTCGGCCAGTTTCTCAGCACGCCGGTTGTACGCAATATCGTCGGTCAGCCACGCAGTACCATAAATCTGCGTCAGATCATGGATGAACGGAAAATTTTGCTGATTAATTTATCTAAAGGGCTGATGGGGGAGGATGTTAGCTCTTTGCTCGGTTCCATGCTCATCACCAAGGTGCAGCTTGCAGCCATGTCCCGTTCGGATATCCCTGAGGAACAGCGGATTCCGTACCATCTGTATGTTGACGAGTTTCAGAATTTCGCCACGAACAGTTTTGCGACGATCTTGTCAGAAGCTCGCAAGTACAAGCTCGGCCTAACCATGGCTAATCAATACATAGCCCAGATGCCTGACGAGGTACGGGAAGCTGTTTTCGGGAATGTAGGTACGCTCATATCCTTTGCCATCGGGGCGAGTGACGCGCAGTACGTTGCCCGGGAGTTCAGCGCGGTTTTTACCGAAGAAGATCTAGTCCACCTCGACAAGTATAACATTTATCTGCGCATGACTATTGACGGGAAAAACAGCGAGCCTTTTAGTGCTACCACTCTTCCCCTGCCGGTTAACGTCAGCGGCAATACGGATAAGATTCTTAAGGTTTCCCGCGAGCGGTATACCAAGCCTGTGGATACGGTTGAGGAAAAGATCATGACCTGGGCAGGCATGAAGCAGCTCGAGGAAGGCAAGCCGGAGACAATACAAAAAGAGTAAGAATTTCGGTTGTCGATCTTGATCATCAAGAACCCTTTCGCCAGGGTTCTTTTGTTATGGCACAGGTTCTGGTAAGCTGAGCGCATACGTTTTTTAATCGTGATATCATGACAAAACAACCGTCATTTATTGCTCTCGATCTGGAAACAACCGGACTGGATGAACGCCAGGATGAGATCATCGAGGTGGGTTTGGTTCGCTTCGAGCTGCAGGCGGGCAAGTGCGTGATTTTAGACAGATATCAAACGCTGGTTAAGCCTGCCGGGGACGTATCGTATGAAATCGAAAAAATCACCGGCATAACCAATGAGATGCTGCGTGATGCCCCTGTTTGGGAAGCGATAAGTTTGGAGGTGGAACAGTTCATCGGAGACCGCACGCTCATAGGTCACAATATTAATTTTGATCTTGGTTTTTTCAAATCGCACGGTCTTGACCTGCGGACCCATCTTGCCTATGACACCTATGAGCTGGCGACCATGCTTGTACGCGAAGCTCCTGCCTACAACCTCGGCAGGCTCTGCGATTTTCTCGATGCCGGCTTCACAGAGCAACACCGGGCGCTCGCAGATGCTGAGGGTACGGTAGGACTGTTTTCTGTACTCCTCGACCGGATCAAGAATTTACCGTTGGATACCATGCAGGATGTAGCTGATTTCCTTGCGGATCGGTCTTGGAAATATGCTGAGCTGTTCGCCATCCCGCTCAGCAGAAACATCAGCAAAAAAAAGAAATTTCGAGCTGAGCCTGACGACACTGATACCAGTGAGGACTACGCATCTCCTGCAGAAACGGACGAAGTTTTATTTGATCAGGAGCTGGTGGAACAGACGTTCGTGGAAGCCGGAATTATCGCTAATTTGCTTTCGGAGTATGAAATGCGCTCCGGCCAGATCGAGATGGCTTCCGCAGTGGGCAAAGCCCTCTGCAATGCGGATGTGCTTGCCGTGGAGGCAGGTACGGGCGTCGGTAAATCACTTGCCTATCTTGTCCCGGCAGCGCTTCTGGCAGTGCGGAACCGGACGCGTGTTATCGTCGCCACGCACACCCTTCATTTGCAGGACCAGCTCTATGATAAAGATCTCCCGCTGGTTGCTCGGGTAGTCGAACAGCTACAGGCACAAGGTGATTGCGGCGATGAGCCGCTGCGCTATGCACTGCTTAAAGGCAGAGA
>JAKQHK010000097.1 GCA_029573015.1 bacterium | reverse complement strand
TCACGTTGTAACGGGGGAAGTATTCCTTAATTAAAGAAACGATCTTCCAGGGAGTCTCTGTGGTTCCGCCCCGGCTGTATAGATAGAGGTCAAGAGCTTTCCCCTGCGGTTTGTCAATGCGCTGCAGCTGGTCAAAAAGCGGCAGAACACATTCTTCATTAATATACACCTTGTCGCACATGAAGAAGGCGATGAAGGGATTCTTTCGCACTTTGATGATTGGCTCGATCAGGCTGGTGTTGTCCTGGAGCGCTTCCTCGGGTGTGTTTATTTTTGGTGTCATGGGGTGCCATCCTGTTACGAATGTTAATTACAGGAAATACATTACCACGCTCGTTGTCGCTTTGACAATGCGCAATCAGCAGGCAAGGCTTTATACTTTTTATGTGATCAGGTAAACTAGCGCTGTTGTCAGTGGGTTACGCTATGCACAAAGGACAGGGATCATGAGTGTTACCAGTACGGTAGCCCGTAATACGGGTGTGCAGGTTTTTGGTCGGCTGTGTTATATGCTGCTTTCGCTTCTCATGGTCAAGGTGTTGACCGGGTATCTGGGAGAGGCGGGGTTCGGCAAGTACAGCATCGCCGTGGATTACCTTGGTTTCTTCGGGGTGCTTGTCGATCTGGGGTTGTATCTGATCATTGTGCAGAAAATTTCCACCACTCCGGACCAGACAGAAAAAGAACGCGTTGTCGGTAATATCATCGGTCTGCGGTTACTGTCAATTACAGTTGCCACCCTGCTTGCCTGTCTGTTCATCTTTGTATTCCCGTATGAGAATTCGTTGCAATGGGGAATAGTTGCCGCAAGCCTGGGATTTCTGTTTGTTTCAGTTTCGCAATTATTCGCCGGCATATTCCAGGCGTATCTCCGGGCAGAATTCGCCGCAGTCATTGAGGTCATATCCCGCAGCATCATTTTTATTCTGGTTGTCATCTGTTCCCTGCAAAAACTGCCACTTATGGCGGTGTTTCTCACCCTGATTATTGGTAATGGCATCGGGCTTGCCTTTGCCTGGGTCGTCGCCGGCAGATTTATCCGCATCCGTGTCCGGTTTGATATGGCGTATTACCGTGAGATACTCCGCGATGCTGCTCCGCTCGGTCTGATTTTGGCTATATCGTACTTGTATGTGCGACAGGCAACCATTATCCTTTCATTGCATCCGGTGTTGCCCGCAGGGCTGACCAACGAGGAGGCGGTTGGTATCTACAAGGCTCCCTTCAAGCTGCTCGAGACCGTGCAGGGCATCCCGGCATTGTTTCTCGTTTCTTTGTTTCCCTTTTTAAGCAAATATATTGTCGAAAATGACAGCCGTTTGCCAAGCATGCTTCAGAAAGCGTTTGATTTTTTAATCGGTCTGGCCATCCCGCTGCTCGTTGGCACCATGCTTCTTGCAAGCCAGCTCATCCCGGTCATAACCAGCGGCGGGGAAGGCTGGGCGCGGGCGATTTCCTGTCTGCAGATTCTGATCGTGGCCATAGCCTTTTCATTCCTTAATAATTTTTCCGGACATGTGATCATTGCCAAAAAAGCGCAGCGCCGGTTGATCTGGCCCAACCTTTTTTATCTGGTGGTCAATTTACTACTTAACATTCTGCTGATTCCGTATTTTGCCTATAACGGATCGGCAATGGCGACGGTTGTAACCGAACTTTGTGTGGTCATCGTCAATTTTTCCATCATCAGATCACTTTTGCACTGGCAACCGCGCCTGACAGTTTTAGGCAAGATATGCCTAGCTGCTGGCGTCATGGGGGTGGTTGTGTATGGCATGCAGCAACTGGGTATGCATCTGCTGATTATTGTCTGCACGGCCATGATCGTTTATTTTTTTCTACTCGATCGCCTGGGTGGTTTGCCGGAAGGATTGGATTTGAAAGGAATAGGCAAAAAAATACGGGGCGCCTGACATGAAGGATCATGAATGTATGCGCATAGTTATTGACTGCCGCTGGATCCGGAGTTCAAACCTCGACGGTATTGGACGGTATCTATTGGAGTTGCTGCGTAAACTGCTTGTTGCACCCGGCAGACAGGAATATATGCTTCTGTTCGCTGACACGGCACGGCGCGACTGGGTTACATCCCAATTGGGCGAACAAGTCAGGCGGGACGCGTACTCCACGCAGGTGCTGGGCTATGATGTTCTTACCCTTCGTGATGTTCTGCGGTTACGGCATGATGTTGCGAAGCTCTCGCCTGATGCGTATTTCAGCCCTATGTATCTGGCCTGGCCGTTTTCCAAACAGTACCGGACCCTGTTTGTGGTATTTGATCTCATTCCGTTTGTCCGGCCTGAGGTGTGCACCACCCTGCGGTGGAAGCTGTTTTATCGGATGCCTTTTTTTGCCCGGGCTATTTTTCGCAGGGCTGATCGTATTCTCACCGCATCCGAGCATACGAAGCAGGATATCATGCGGTTATTTGGCATCCCATCTGAAAAAATAATCCAGGTCTGCGCAGGCGCATCTCCTGCTTTTACAGAGCAAGTATCTGACGAGGACAAGAAAGCCATCCGGCTCAGATACCATCTGCCGGATAAGTATCTGCTCTGTGTATCCCGTCAGCAGCCCTATAAAAATTTGTCGACTCTTATTCGAGCGTATGAGCTTTTATCCGCGGATATGCAGGCTGAGTACCGGCTAGTGCTCACCGGCGCGCGGCATCATCTGTATACTGATGATCTGGAGCAGTCAGTACAAAAGTTGGTGGAACAAGGCAAAGTCATCTTTACCGGTTATGTCGAGGATGCTGATCTGGCCGGCCTGTACCAGATGGCGAGCCTGTTTGTTTTTCCCTCCCTGTACGAGGGCTTTGGTTTGCCGGTGGTGGAAGCCATGGCCGCCGGCTGTCCGGTTGTCAGCAGTCATGCTGCTTCCCTGCCCGAGGTCGGCGGAGATGCCGCGGTCTACTTCGATCCAGCCAGCGAACAGAACATGGCCGAGACGATTACCGCTGTTTTGCAGGACAGGGAACGCTGGCCTGCCATGGTGCGCCGCGGTCGTGAACAAGCCAAAAAATTTACCTGGGAAAAAGCAGCTGCAGATGTTAGTCAAGTTTTAACGCGGCAGAACTGCAGATGAGGTGTTACTTGTCAGAGTACTTTTTGTTATATCTTTTATCACTACATCAATACGGGAGATAGCAATGGAACAAGGAGAAGTAATGGACACGCCCGAAGTGTCAGTGCCGGCGTTTGCACACCCCTCCTATCAGCGGGTCAGCCTCAAGGACGAGGAACAGCTGGTCCGGGAAGCCAAGCGGGATTTACATCAGTTCCGGGCATTGTACGAATTGTATTTTTCCCGCATCTACCATTACTGTTATTTCCATACGTTTGATCAGGTGCTCGCCGAAGACATGTGCGCGGATGTGTTTATGAAAGCCCTGGAGGCCTTTCCGCGCTATACCTGGAAAGGCGTACCGTTTGGTGCCTGGCTGTTTAAGATCGCCAGTAATCTGGTGAAAAATCATTACCGGGATAAAAAACAGGCGGTTTCCCTCGATGATGTTTCCCCACTTGATGTTGCCTACACGCCGGATCGGCTCAAGGATTTGAGTGACGAGGAACGGCGGCTGGTGGTCAAGGAGCTGTTGAAAAACACGGCTGCCAGTTGCCGTGATGTGCTCATCCTGCGTTTTTTTGAAGAATTATCCTACAAACATATTGCTGACCGGCTGGAAAAAACCATCGCTGCCTGCAAGATGCAGGTGAAGCGCTGCCTGGAGCGGATGAAGCAGGAAGTAATGCTCAAGGCTCCGGAAATTGCCGATACCCATCCTGCTTTTGTCGAATAACAGATTGATACTTTTTGACTAACAGCTAATAGGAGAATCATATGTTTAGAAAAAAAGAACCGCAGGGAGCAGTTCCAGAACAGGATCCGGAACTTACACAAATAGTCGAGGATATCCAGAGTGTCATGAAGCAGGAAATACCGGAACGCAGCGAATTCAAAAAAGAGCTTGACGATAAAGTGAGTACACGGATAGAGGAAGTCACCGGTAAAAAGCGGGCTCCCCGCCGGTCGTATGCCTGGGCGCATCTTGCCGGCGGGTTAAAATCCCTGCTGCATTTCCCCTGGCCGCGCTGGGCATACGCCACTGCAAGCTTCATGCTTTTTCTCGGTGTCGCAGGCGGGCTGTACTGGTTGGGCGAGGGCAAGCCGGGAGTTGATACGGTTATGCAGACAGTGCAGCAGTCCTTCAGCCCGCAGCCTGTGTTTGCCGACGCAGAAATTATTTTGATCAAGGAAAACGATACGGAGCGGGGAGTTTCTCCTGACGGCGCCTTTTTGCTGAAAAGCAAAAAGCCATTGGACCGGGCATCATTTGCAGACCGGATCCAGATCGAGCCAGCGATAGCAGGAGAATTCACCTGGTCAGACGACAGCACGGAAGTAACATTCGTGCCTGCTGCTTCATTGAGTGCCGGGACGAATTATCAGGTTACCGTCGATCCGGGCGCCAAAAATGCAGAGGGCGAGGAATTTGGTCGGGAGTTGCAGTGGAGTTTTCAGACCGTGCCGGATTTTGTCATCACCGGGACGACGCCCGAACACAAGACCACCAGCGCCCCCCGGGATACGACTATTGAAATCGAATTCAATTACCGTTCGATCAGTGCCGATACCTTTGCGCAATATTTTCAGATAACTCCGGAAACAAGCGGACGTTTCGAAGCGCATGACAACAAGATCGTTTTTTTGCCGGATCAGCCGCTGGCCGCAGAAGTAGTGTACAAAGCCACCGTGCTGGCGACCCTTCCCAACAATGAAGGCCAGACATTGGAAGATGACTATAGCTGGGAATTCCTCGCCCGCCCCAGTACCTATATCAATGATACCTATGTTCCTGATCCCTGGCTTGATTTCAGTCTGGGGACGGGCGGCGTCGCCACCTGGATGACGAGCGGGTCGGTTGAGAACAAGGAAATCATGGTGTATCTGACCAACTGGCCGCAGGGCGATTTGAAATTTTCCCTGTATAAGACAGACATGCAGACCCTGCTTGCTCAGCAGGTTTGGCCGGAGGATGGCATACCGCAGATCCTGCCGCCGCCGGAGGACAAGCTGGAATTTGTACAGGACTGGGAGCAGAATGTCGCGGAAACCGCAGTCAGCACTTCCATGTATTCACCGCGGGATCAGGAGATGAAAGTGCAGATGCCTGCCCTCGGAGATGGAGTGTATTATCTCCGTGTTGTTACGGATGTGATTGCAGCTCCCCGTTTTGTCTATATCGTCTCCAGCGATACCACCATCCGCTATCGCAAGGATGAGACAGGTGAGTCGCTTTTTTGGCTGGTTGACCAGCAGTCAGGTCAACCGTTGCCGAACCAGTCTCTTACCTTGTATCAGCTAGAGAATGCTTTGACCGAAATCGCCACAGTTACCACAGACAGCAGCGGCATTTACCGGACAGCCGAGTATCCTGATATAGATGTGGCGATCAGCGGCGGGGCGGTTATATTCCTGCGGACCGGCAGGGAGTATTACGGCTGGTATGATTATATGTATTGGCGTTTCGGCTCGAGTGACATGTACAAAGCCGCATTTGCTCTCGACCGGCCACTCTACAAACCTGATGACGAGGTTAATTACAAAGTAGTCCTGCGCAAACGTGGAGATGGCGAACTGGAAGTCCTGCCCAAAGGAACTAAGGTATATCTGCGGGTCAATGCCTGGTTCTGGGGAGGGGGGGAGCCTATTATCGAGCAGGAAAAAACTATCGACAATGATTTCGGCACTGTCTCCGGCACGTTCCGCATCCCGTCCACGATCGATACAGGCACACAGTATTTGCAGGCGGTGATTTTAAACGGCGATGAAGAAGAAGTCGTCGGCAGTCAAGAATTTGAAGTGCAGTTCTACCGCAAACCAGACTACGAATTAAGTGTAGCGGTTGATCGGGAAGAGGTGATTTCAGGAGACGGCGTGAATGCCGAGGCAACAGTTTCCTATTTCTTCGGTGAGCCTGTCGCCGGTGCAGAAGTATCCTATCGGGTATTTGCCCATGACTATTACGAACCGCAGCCAGGAGCGTATGAAACAGGAGATGTACAGGATTATTGGTATGGAGGAGATACGGTCAAGGAGGGCAAGGAAACACTCAATGACCAGGGTGTACTGCAAATCAGCATTGATACCAACCTAGGAGGCAGCGAGAGCAGTAGATTGTATGGCATTGAAGTGGAGTATGTAGACAATCTGCAGGTCACAAATTACGCGAATGCAAACATCATTGTTCACCGGGGAAATTATTTTGTTATTCCTGAGCCGGCAGAATACTCGCGCAAAGTTGGAGAGAATATTAATCTTGATATCAACTTGTATGATTCTTTAACCAAAGAGGGGTATGCGCTCGATGGAGAGTTGAGGCTTTATGTAACGAGACAATGGTATGAGGTGCAGATCAAGGAATCAACCTGTTATGATCCAGCCCTGAAACGGGAGAAAGTTTGTCAGATCCGGGATTATATTGAACACACGGAAACGGTTTTTGATGGAAAAACAGTTCCGGTTGCCAATACTGATTTTCTTACCTATTCCTTCCCGGCTGCCCAGCCGGGCAGCTACCAGATGTGGCTCAAGGGTACTGACAGTAGAGGGAATACCATAAGCTCGCGCACTACCTATGCCTGGGTGACGGATGGCAGCGAGTACAACTGGTGGCGAAGTGATGGAGAAAGCATAGCTGTCTATACTGATAAGGATACGTATGAGGTGGGTGATACAGCAGTTATCAAGGTAGTTGGTGCCGAAAACGGCGGGCAGGTACTGGTTATGGTACACCAGGAGGAATTTCAGCAGGTCCGCGTCCTCAATGCTCCGCAGGGAGAAGCGTCGTTTGAACTGCCGATCACCGGAGCGCAGACACCTAACTTCATGATCAGCGTCGAGCAGCCGGTCGGAGAAACATTCGCCACATTGACACAGGACATTTCTGTTTCCATGGAATACAAGAAATTAGATGTCGAGCTAGGCTTTGAGGACAAAGAGTATCTCCCGGCAGACGAAGTCAATCTGGATATTACCGTTAAGGACGCGCAGGGGAACGGGACACAGGCAGAGGTCGTGCTCTATCTCGTTGACAAGGCACTTCTGGCGTTGAAAGAGGACTATACCCCGGATTGGTTTAAGGCATTTTATTCGCATCAGTACAATTATCTGCAGACCCGCGCTTCCTCGGAAGACGCGGAAACATTCATGGCTGCCAGCGGCGCTGAGGGAGGAGGATGTTTCCTGGCAGGCACACCTGTGCAGACGCCGGAGGGAGAAAAAGCTATCGAAACCTTGCAGCCCGGAGATACAGTGTATTCGTATGATTTGGGGACCAGCCAGCAGATAGTCAACCAGGTCAGCAAACTATTAGTTCATGAAAAGTATGTGCAGGATCCGCTTCTGCGGGTTACCTTTGCCGATGGCAGTAGTGTGCAGGTGACTGCCAATCACACTATATACAATCCTGAAAAAGGGATCTGGCAATCTATGGGTGATTTTGCGGTGGGAGACTCAGTACTGCTCGTCCGTCAGGGCACAGCCCAGCTGCTGGCAATCACGCAGATGCAGGAAGTAGGTCGAAATTTCACCGTCTACAATCTGGAGCTCGCGGGCGAGCCGCGGAATTACCTGGTGGGCAACGGTA
>JAKQHK010000096.1 GCA_029573015.1 bacterium | reverse complement strand
ATACAGACACCATGGCATACCGGTACGGGTATGCTATCCCGTATCCGCTCGGACAGTATCTCCAGCAGCGCCAGCTGCATATCCGGGACAGTAACTGGTGGCCTGATTTTCCGACCTCGGCAGAGTTCATGATTGATTATTATGCATTTGAAGCCGGAAGCGATGTGACTGGAGTTCTGGCTATCGATCCTATCGTTGTCGAGGATATTCTGCGCATCATTGGTCCGATCGAGGTGCCAGGGTACGGAGTTGTTGTTTCCAGCGATAACGTGACCTACCAGATCCAGTACCAGGTGCATCATAACGTCAATACCATGGCCACGCGCAAGGATTTTGTCAGCGTGCTCGGGGAGATACTTTTTGAAAAAGTCATGTCCGCCGAGGGCGACCAGCTCAAACAGATTCTCAAGACAGGTATGACCAATCTCAATGAGAAACATATCCTGCTCTACAACTCGAATCTGGCAGTCCAGGATCTGCTTTGTGAACGTAACTGGTGCGGGGCGGTTGCCGAGACGTCGGGTGATTACCTGATGACGATTGATACCAATGTGAGCATCAACAAGACGAATTTTTTTGTACGCAAAGCTACAGAGTATGAAGTGCGCAGAAGCACGGACGGATCCCTCAATGCCCGGGTTACCATGAAGTACGACAACCCCAGCGAATGGGGTTGGCCGGGCGGTCCCTATACCACCTATGTCCGCGTCTATGCTCCTTACGGCAGTGTTCTTTCCTCTGCAACGGGTTTGCATGACCAGCCGCAGACCCTGACCGAATACGAGGGCACCGCCAAAGCGAGGACCGTATTTGCCGGGGTCGTCCGTATGGACGTAAAATCGCAGAAGGATGTCGTGTTCAGTTACCAGTTACCGCAGACGCTTGCCGATGCGGCGTATCAGTACGATCTGCTAGTTCAGAAGCAGGCAGGGACCGCTACGATTCCGGCAGAGCCCGGGTACCGGGGGGATCCACTGACCGTTCGCTTCATCGATGAAACCGGCACCAATATCAACGGCACCGGGAATTTCCGTTATCAGGATGGCATGTCGCAGTTGGAGCTTGTTACTGATTTGAAGCAGGATGTGCATTTTTCAGCTCAGGCTTTGTAGTGACCTAACATCGGGGAATGTTATCATGAATGCGTATTACCTTTTACTGCTGGTGAATGTAGCCCTCGGGGTGGCTGGACAGACCCTGATCAAGTGGGGAGTTGACCGGGTGGGCGGTTTTGCGCTTGCGCACTGGTTAGCTTTTGCCAAAGCCTCTTTTACCAATCCGGCGATCCTGCTCGGTGAATTCCTCTATGGAATGAGCGCCATCCTCTGGCTGGTTGTTCTTTCAAAAATCAATCTCAGCATTGCCTATCCTATGCTCAGTCTGGGATATATCCTTGTCCTCGGCATTTCCGCTTGGCTGTTTCACGAGCCGGTACAGGCAATCAATATAGTCGGTGTCATACTTATTTGCGGCGGTGTGGTGCTCGTTTCTCGCTAGAGGGGTGTATGGATCCTTGGCTCAGTTTAATAATACCTGCTTTCAACGAAGCGAACCGTATCGGCACGACGCTCGAACGGATTTCAGCTTTTCTGCGTCAGGTGGCGTATGACTTTGAAGTTGTGGTAGTGAGCGATGGTTCGACCGACGCGACGGGTGAGATGGTTACTGCGTTTGCCGCTCACCGTTCGGACACCCGTTTGATCAATCTGCCACATAATCAGGGTAAGGGTGCCGCGGTCCGTGCCGGGGTACTGGAGAGCAAGGGAAAGTATGTATGCTTCACGGATGCTGACCTGTCCGCGCCCATTGAGGATATCGCTGTTTTGTTCACGGCGCTGCAGGATGGGTATGACGTTGCCATAGGTTCGCGAGCGCTGTCTGATAGCGCTATTGGTATTCACCAGCCGTTATACCGGGAAATGCTCGGCAAAACGATCAACTGGATCATCCGGCGACTGTACCTGCCTGATATTCATGATACCCAGTGCGGTTTCAAGCTGTTTACTGCCGAGGCAGCGCAGCGGTTGTTTGAACCCCTGCAGATCCAAGGCATGCTGTTTGACGTGGAGATTCTCTACCGGGCCCGTTTGCTGGGCATGCGGGTTGCGGAAGTGCCGGTGCGGTGGGATAACGCCCCGGGCAGTAAATTTGCACCCACGATCAAGAATGCCTGGCAGGTTGTGCGGGATCTCATCAGCTTGCGCAATGTGCGTGTTTCCTGAAGCCAGACTGCTTGTGTTTCCCCTGGTATTTGGATACAATTCGCCTGTCATCGGTTAGCACCTGCACAAGGAGATCCCATGGGCGGGAATACTTTTGCTGAACAAAAAAAACAGTTATTGCAACAAAAACAAGAAATTGAAGCACTACTTGCCAAAGTAACGCATCAGGACGATACGTTTGACGAGGGGTTTGTCCCTCCGCCGACGCATGGACAGGATGATGAAGCAGAACGGGTGGTTGATCTGGAAATGGGCGTAAAAACACGGGGGAGTCTGCGGGTTACCCTCCATGAGATTGACGAAGCGCTGCAGAGAATAGAAGAAGGGATATACGGTACATGTGCTGCCTGCGGAGAAGAGATACCAGAGGCGAGACTGGCTATCTCTCCTGCGTCCCGGTACTGCATTGAGTGCCAGAGAAAGCATGACTGGAATGAATAAAAAGCGAATTCTGATTATTTGTACATTACTGCTATTTGCTTTGTTGCTGCTCGCTGATCAGGTAACGAAAACATCTGCCTTGCAGTCTGGTGACAGGATTTTTGTCTCTCTGGCCGGGTCAGCTATTATTTCCCGGGAGGTCACGATCAATAGCGGTGTGGCGTTCGGAGTGGATGTGTGGCCGGGTTTTCCCTTTGCGATCGTGGGCGCATTTTTTTTTATGTACTTACTGCGGGTTACCGTACGGCATGCGGAATTACGATCAAACGTGACGGTTTGGATAAGTCTTGCTGTCATGAGTGCGGGGATTATCGGTAATCTTATCGACCGGTTCCGGTACGGGGGAGTCGTTGATTTCATATCTATAAGCATATTGCCGATTTTCAATCTTGCAGATGTCTGTCTGGTCGGGGGATGCGGGTTGTATATTTTAAAATACCTGCGCAGCGAACAGCGGGTATCAGCCACCAAGGAGGAAACACATGAGTGAATTGAAAAATGCCTGGGATGTTATTAAAAATAATGTCTGTGAGGAGGGACTGCTCATCGTCCTCTCAGGTCCCGGAGGGGCAGGCAAGGATACCCTGGTTCGCATTCTTCGCAAGACCTATATCAATCTGCACTATGTTGTGACTGTGACTACCCGCCCTAAGCGGACTGATGAAATTGACTGGGAGCATTATCATTTTGTCGATGATGCGGAGTTTGACCGGATGATTGCCGGGGATGAGTTTCTCGAATGGGTTCGTTTTTTTGATTACCGGTATGGAACACCCAAAGAACAGGTGCGCAGCGCCTTGAGCCATGGCAAGGATGTTGTTCTGAAGATCGAAACGCAGGGAGCCAGGAAGCTGAAGGAACTGGTTCCGCATGCAGTGTTCGTATTCCTGGCGACCGGTACGGAAGCCGAGCTTGAGCAGCGGTTACGGCAGCGCGGCGATCTCAGCCCGGAGCGCCAGAAAAAAAGGCTGGTAATCGCGGCTGAGGAAATGGCCTGTTTGCCGGATTATGATTATGTGATCATCAATGCCAATGATACGGCTTTTCTCGCTGCGGAAAAATTGAAATATATCATCGAAGCTGAACATTTGCGCATCGGGCGCAAGGCTATAACGTTATAATATGAAAAAAATAAAACGTCGCACCGTGCGGCAGGGACGTACAACTGCTGTGCCGGTACGAAAGCTGTCGGGAGGTCTGCATAAAAAAATTGCAATTATCGCTGCAATTATTTTATGTTGTACGGTTTTGGTGCTGCTGTGGTTTTCCGGCCTTGTCCGGGTCAGCATGATCGAAGTCGAGGGACTGCAGCGAAAAACAGCCGCTGAAGTTTTGGAAGCCCTTGATGCAGATGTCGAGGGCAACATTTTTCTGGTTTCCCCGGAAAGAATCCGCGAGCAGCTGTTGCAGAAAATGCCTGTGCTCGAGTCAGTGCGTGTCGAGAAATATTATTTTCCGAACAAACTGGTTATCAGCGTGACGGAACGTCTGCCCGTGCTGGCCTGGCATACCGGCATGGCGGCCTATGCGGTCGATAAAACCGGCATTGTCCTCGGTTATGCGCAGGAGGAAGGACTGCTGCCGGTGTACGCCTTTGGAGCCTACCATCCGCCCGAAGCAGAAATCGTGGTTGATCCGGCACAACCGCCGGTAGCAGATCAGCCGCCCAGTGAAGCAGGTGTGCCGGCGATCGGAGCGGAGCAACCAGTGGATCCGTTTGCGTATGAAGTACTCCTCGAAGAAGGTACCCGGGTAGCCGAACCGGCGTTTATCGAGTATTTACTCGCTTTGTATAGCCGGCTGCCGGAATCCACCGGCAAGCAGGTAGTGCGTATCCAGCAGGGAGAGAGTACGGATATGACCGTAATCCTCGATGACGGGCTGGAAGTACGTTTTTCGACGGCGTATACCATTCAGTCAGAACTCGACCGGCTTGCCCAGACGCTCGAGGATGCTGCCGGTGAAAATCAGGCCATCAAAGAGTATGTTGATTTGCGATTTGAAAAAGTGTATTTTAAATAAGATTTTCTGCGAGAAAGTTGCTGTTTTATTTCGTTTTCATTATAATCAATACGTCTTTTGCCCAAGGAGAAATAGGTGTCAGGACACGATTACCTGGTAAGTATTGATGTGGGAACAACCAAAATCTGCACATTGGTTGCTGCTTTTTCCGAGGACACGAAATTAAGCATTGTCGGTGTGGGGAATGTACCCTCCCAGGGCATCAGACGTGGCGTTGTCGTCAATATAGAAGAAACGATCAGTTCGATTTCAGCCTCGCTGGAGGAGGCGGAACGCATGGCTGGCTATCCGATCGAGAGCGCCTTTGTCGCCATCGGCGGTTCGCACATATCCTCGCTGAATAGCCGGGGAGTAATTGCCGTATCCCGGGCAGATGGCGAGATCAGCCATGAAGATGTCGCCCGGGTCATCGAAGCTGCCCAGGCCATATCCCTGCCCATGAACCGCGAAGTACTGCATGTCCTGCCGCGCGGTTTTATCGTGGACGGACAGGAGGGTGTTGAAAATCCTGCCGGGATGACCGGCGTGCGGCTGGAAGTGGAAACCCATGTAGTCAATGCCGCATCCAGCTCTGTTCGCAATCTGGCGAAATGCGTTCAGCAGACAGGGGTTGAGGTTGAGGAAGTTGTGCTGTCCAGCCTGGCAGCTGCAGAAGCAGTACTGGGCAATGACGATAAAGAGCTTGGAGTAGTGGTGCTCGATATCGGCGGAGGTACGACCGATATCGCCATATTTGTCGAAGGCAGCATCTGGCATAGCGCTGTCCTGCCAGTAGGCAGCAGTCACATTACCAATGATATTGCTATTGGTTTGAGAATCCCTTTTGATGCCGCAGAAAAAATCAAGAAAGCGGCGGCGCTCGGTGAACAGAATTTTGAAGAAGGCACGTTGTTCGAAGAAATGAACCGCAGCGATGCATTTGACCTGGCTGATTTCGGTGTTGATAACGGTGGGATTGTTTCCCGGCAGACACTGAATGAGATCATTGAAGCCCGTTTGGCGGAGATTTTCGAGATGGCAGCTGCCGAGATCAAGAAAGCCGGACAGCAGGGGTTGCTTGCCGGCGGGGGCGTGCTGGTTGGCGGGGGCGCATTGCTGCCGGGCATCGTGGAGATTGCCAAGGAGTATCTTGCCCTGCCGGTGCGTATCGGTAAGCCGCGCGAGGTAGTCGGTCTATCAGAAGACATCACTTCTCCGGTGTACGCGACCTCGATCGGATTGCTGCTCTGGGGCATGAAAAGCCGGCAGCATCGTGAGCTGATCCGCGTTTCTCCCATACAGGTTTGGTTTAATGCGTTTGGTAAAGTACGCAACTGGATAAAACGGTCATTTTTCCCGTA
>JAKQHK010000094.1 GCA_029573015.1 bacterium | reverse complement strand
CGACACGCTGAACGTCGATGACCACGATTGGTGAACGGGTCATGTGTCCCCAGCCGATGCCTTCCTGCATGAGGGAAAAACCCGGTCCTGAAGTAGCAGTCATGGCTTTGGCGCCAGCGAGAGCTGCCCCGACGATTGCATTGATCGAGGCTATTTCATCCTCAAAGTGGATATAGGAAAAATCCGTGCGTTTACCGGCTTCATCTGCAAGTATTTCCATGATTTCGCTTGCCGGCGTAATGGGATACCCTGCATAAAAGGTCATGCCAGCCTGTAATGCGGCCCGGGCTATGGCGTCATTGCCTTGCATGAGTTGAGTGGACATAGAGCGTGCCTGTTTAAAAGTAGATGGTTATTCTTGCTCAAGGAGTGAAAGTACCTGGTCAGGACAATACTTGACGCACATCTGACAACGGGTGCATTTGCCGGTTTCAATGATTTCCCCCTGTTCCAGTTTGAGGTTCTGGGTTGGGCAGACACCAACGCAGACACCGCATTGTTTGCACCAGGGTTGATGCCAGTTGAGGTTTGGCCGTTTGGACGTGGTTGCGGTAGACATGAAAAAAGCCCTTCGGAATTAAGTAGATGGAGTGGAAGGGAGTATGATGTCGCTATGAGCTAGTTATTAGACTGCATGCTGCTGCGGTTATAGGTTGTAGTCAGGTCGTCTGAAAAAAATCAAGGGATTTAGACGGTAAACTACTTTACCAACAATATTCTTTTTTGGCAAGGTCCAGTCGCCGGTATTCATGGCGTTTGCATTCTGCATACTGCCGCGTGAATCGCTGCTGTGTTCGCGGTTGTCGCCCATAACAAAATATTCGTCATCTCGCAGTTTTTCAACGACATAACCGTTCGTGCTGTAATTTTCACGCAGGTATTCTTCCCGCAGGGAGATGCCGCTCGGGTAGCGGTCATTGTAGATAATAACCTGTCCGTCGCCCCTGATTTCTACCTTGTCTCCCGGCAGTCCGATGATGCGTTTGACATAAAATTTGTCTGTGTCATGCGGAGGAATCAGCACGACGATATCTCCCCGTTCCGGATCCCGGAATGCATAACTCAGGGCATTGACGTATACTTCGTCTTTCTCCTCCAGGGTAGGATACATGCTGACGCCGATGACCGTATACGGATGGAGGACGAGCAGCCGCAGGATAAACAATACGATCAGACAGATAGCTATAACTTCCAGGACGAAAAGCAACAGGCGCAGCCAGACACTTTCCGGTTCAGTTTCGGATGAAGCAGAGGGCAGGTTAATTTGTGTTTGTTTGTTTTTTGTTTTTTTCAGGAACATGTCAGAATGTGTAGGTAGGAGCGGTAATGAATGAAAGCTGGTTTAACGGCCACCAGCGAATAAATGCCTTACCGACAATATCCCTTTTATGAATAGCCCAGGGGTTTTCCGCCTCATTGGTCCGGCCATCGACACCACCCCGGGAGTCATTGCTGACTTTTCGGTTATCGCCGAGGACAAAATATTCATCCTCACCTAACGTCAGTTCCAATTCGCCTTCGGTGTCCTGGTTAGTCCGGTCGAGATAGGTTTCTGCCAGCACGCGGTCATTGATGAGAACTTTGCCATCTTCGGTTATGGTTATTTTTTCACCGGGCAGCCCCACAATCCGTTTGATATAATCACGCGTATCCCGGGGGGGATGGAGGACTACGATATCTCCCCGGCTTGGATCCCGGAAACGGTAGCTGATTTCGTCGATCAGCAGTATCTGGCCTTCCTTGAGATTCGGTTCCATGCTGGAACCAAAAATATAGTAGGGCTGGACAACATACATCCTGATCAGAAAGGAGAGAACTCCGACGATAATGACTAATTGGAGGATTTCCAAAAAACAGCCGAAGGAGGAGAGCAGAGGCTGATACCACGCCGTTTCCGGTTTCCCGACGGTGCGATGAGGAGTCTCAGTTACATGGTTGATGACTGGATCCGGTTGTGGAGTGATGTCCGTGAAAGCAGGTGATTGTCTGTTTTCGTTTTCGTCCATACTGATCGATTTTGATTAATGCTTATCTTATTATTGTACGCGTTTAAGAGTTAAAAAACAAGCCTAACACGGCTTGTCAGAGTGGGATGATGAGTAATGAAAACGAAAAGAGAGGTGAAATGGTGGGCGGCACAAGGCTCGAACTTGTGACCTCATGAATGTGAATCATGCGCTCTAACCAACTGAGCTAGCCGCCCGTAGAAAAAGTAAATGAGCTATTTGGACAACTGCCCCCTCGCTATCGCTTCGGGGATAATTCGATCAACTGCTCGCTTACTCGCAGGATCTCATTAAGCTAGCCGCCCGTAGAAAAAGTAAATGAGCTGCTTGGACAACTGCCCCCTCGCTATCGCTTCGGGGATAATTCGATCAACTGCTCGTTTACTCGCAGGATAATTCGATCAACTGCTCGTTTACTCGCAGGATAATTCGATCAACTGCTCGTTTACTCGCAGGATCTCATTAAGCTAGCCGCCCATTTCGTTCGGATAACGGGTGCCAGTATAGCATCCGGTACAGCATTAAACAAGAGTTGAGCGAACTTCCTTTTATGGTATAATGCCGCCGTATCGGAATCGAAGTAGCATCATGCAGGGTAAGTTACCAAGCCAGATTTAATTATAATTTGGTAGATTTTTTTATGGATTTAGGCAAAAAGCGTGGCATGCAGCAGGTAGCTTTTACCAGACGTACCCGACATCCGGCTACTTCACGCGTAACTTCTCATCATCAGCTGCAGACTTCCCGAGGAGGCAGGACAGGGAAAGCCACCTCGGTTGATTCGTTTTACACGCGCGCCAGAAGGATCGTTATTTTCGGATTTGTCGTTGTTATTGTCGCTGTGGTGGGGACGCTCGGCTATCTGGGAGTCAAGTCGTTCCAGGCTGCATCTACGATTATTGTTTCCAATAAGCGTTCTGGCGATTTGCCGATTGTCGGTTCTGCGCATGTTGATTCACTGCCGATTATCAACTGGGAACAGAAAAAAGAGCGCATCAATATCCTTGTGCTGGGACTGGATCGGCGCTACTGGGAAAAACCGGAATCAACCCGTACGGACACCATCATTCTGGTCAGTATCAATCCCGAGGATAAAAGTGTTGTCATGTACTCAATCCCACGAGATCTGGAAGTCCCCATGGAGTATCATGGTTCGACCCGTTATGTAAAAATCAACAGCGTTCATGTCTGGGGGGCAGAGGAGGGAGACCGGGGAAGCGGACCGGCGGCGGTCAAAAAGGTTGTGAGCGAAATACTCGGTGTACCGGTTCACTATTTTGTTCGTATTGATTTTGACGGTTTCCGCAGGGTCATCGATGAACTGGGAGGAGTGACGATTGATGTTGATATACCTTTGTATGATTATGAGTATCCGGATGAGGAATTCGGTTATGATCCAGTGGAAATCGATGCGGGCATACAGGTGATGGACGGTGATACAGCCTTGAAGTATGCCCGTTCGCGGCACGCCAATGACTGGCGTCAGGCTTCGGACCTGAGCCGGGCAGAACGGCAGCAGCAGGTGGCTGTAGCTGTGAAGGAAAAAGCGATTGCTTCGCGTTGGGACCTGATCACCGATCCGGTCAAACTGGCCAATCTCCTCGATACCATGAAAGAAAACGTACTGACAGATATTTCGCTTGAGGAAATAATTGAACTGATGAAGCTGGGACGGGAAATTGATACTTCTAATCCGCGCAGTGTCGCATCCCGTGTCATGGGAACACCCCATATCTATCATAAGGAAGTAGAGGGGAAAGACTGGAGGTTCTATGCATCTGATCCGACGTTCGGGGAGATTAAAATGTATATTGCCGAACTTTTTGATAATCCGTATTTGCTGGAAGATATCGAGAGCGAAGGCGCCGTGATCCGCTTTGAAAATGGAACTACCTATGCTAATTTCGCTGCGGCAATCGCATCTGATTTGCAGCAGGAATACGGTTTAATTCTGGAAAAATCCAAAAGCGCTGACCGTAACGACTACGCAGTAACGGCAATCCATGTGATCAATGCCGGCAGTTATCCGGAGACGGTTTCTTTTCTGGAGCGCTATTTCAATTCGAGTTCCTATGTGCCAAATGAATTGCAGCCCGGAGAGACAGCAGATATCATCGTGATCCTCGGCGAAGATATGGCTGAAACATACTACTGATGCTATACTGATTGTTGATTATTGTTCATTTTCGAAATAATGGATTATGTATTCGCCTTGGCTCATGACTTCGGAGGACAGGCGGAAGCAAAACTGGCAGGTAGTAGTCCTCTTCGATTTAGCGTAGAAACGCGGCGTGGTAGAGGGAGTAACTTTAACAATATAGTGGATTATGTGTTGTATGCCGAGGTGGCGGAACTGGTAGACGCAACGGACTTAAAATTCGTTGGGCTTTCAGCCCGTGCGGGTTCGATTCCCGCCCTCGGCACCAAGTAGAATTTCATATACGATGCGGGTTTCCATTTCGTCAGCTGTTGCTGACGTGCATGGACACATTCGCTCATCTGCTCGATTACTTGCAGGAGCTCATGGCGATTCCCGCCCTCGGCACCATATATCTTAACGAATCGTCCCTCAGACGATGAGTTTAGAGATATGGAGTCCCAATCGCACGATTGGGGCACCATGCAGTCGTTCGCGAACGACTGGGCGCCATCTTTCGCTTTCATTACATTCAAGCTACGGCTTGCTTGCCGTAGCCCTGAGTGTAACCGTGGGGCGCAGGCGGGATGGCACGCCAAAGAACATGTTGATTACATAATACGGGTTTCCATTTCGTCAACTGTTGCTGACGTGCATGCTTTGCTGCTCTTCGTCATATAAGGGTGCGACGTGTCCTTCGCAACATTATAAAAATCGCTTCAGACTGCTTCGAGCGATTTTTTTTGTAGATAGCGTGTGAAGCTACACTGATGCACAGGTTGATTCTGGCTGAGGGTTGGCATAGTTCAGCATCCACAAGCCGGTAGCTGATCTGGTTGCCGGAAGCGGACAGTCGTCAATCCAGCGGGGTTCAGGCTGTTTAGCTTGAGCTGTCGTATTTTGTTTTGCTTAAGGCAAAAAAAAGACCCATCTCCCGAGGGATGAGTCCTTGATGCTCGTTGCGTAGAAAAAGCTGATTATGAGGCTACGTGGACAAATGTCCGCTGTTCGAGCCTGCCGGTGAATTTTTTTACTTTTTTCTTCTGGAAGCTTACGGTGCCATTCACAGCAGCATAGAGCGTGTCATCTTTGGCTTTACGGACATTATCGCCGGCATGCCATTTGGTGCCGCACTGGCGCACGATGATTTCACCGGCATGCACCGTCTCGCCGGCATAATGCTTGATGCCGCGGCGCTGGCCGTTGCTGTCGCGACCGTTCTTGGTTTTTCCTGCTGATTTGGTATGGGCCATGGGTATTCAAAAGTAAGAGATTAGATGGTTGTTTTATGCTGATTTAGTGAGGCTTATTATTTCACGTCCGACGATCTGACTGGGCCGGTGATAGATGCAGGTTTGCAGCCCGGTGAGCTGATTCCGATATGCAGGGGAGGTTGACAGTATAGAATCCGGAAGTAAGCTTTTTTGATTGTATCCGATTTGCTGCAGTGCGTCAAGAAGCTGTTCGTAGATGGAGACACGTTTTTCCAGATAATAGGGCAGGGTCATGACCAGTCTGCCGCCTGGTTTGAGGATGCGATAGATAGAGGTGAAAGCAGAACGGTACAGAGAAACATGTGCATCAGTTTCCTGTTCGAGTTGCGTCTTGGTTGGATGACGGCTGAACATCGTCCCGAGATAGCCTTCACTGACAACGACATCTGTACTCTCATCACCGAGCGCTTCGTGAATCTTGCGGGCATCATACGCAAGAAACTGGGCACGCGTCGTGAGCTTTTTGCCATGATGCTTGAGGAACCATCTGATATTTGAATCGCTGGTTTTTATCGCCTGATTGCTGAGATCACTGCCAAAAACATCGTATCCAAGACGTAATGCTTCCTGAAGAATTGTACCCGAGCCGCAAAACGGATCAACGAGTAAACCGGTTGATTTCTGAGCCATTGATGCGGGAGTGGCGAGATTGATAAGGATCTGGGCAAGCTTGAGGGGCATCATGCCTTCGGAACTGATACGATGTGGACGGTTTTCATCGCGTGCTACATATGCGGCAATGTCCTGGATCGCTTCGGTACGGCCTATGAGCGTTTCTGTCCCGCTTGGGAGCAAAACGAATTCAGAGTGCGAGACATCAGCCTGAGCCAGTTGGTTGTATGCAACTTGTGCGGTTGATAATGCTGGACCTTCTCCCGGAAGAATATAGCGTATTTTGGCGGAAAGTTTGCCTTTGAGTCTCTGCTTGATTCCCTGACAAATGTATTTACTGTCCAGTGGTTCACCTGCATTATCGTGATAGCTGACTGCAAAAACGATTTCCTTACGGTCAGCGCAATTGCTGACGAGGTAGTCAGCCAGAGCATCTGTAATCTGGTCTTCTGTATAAGGTGCCGGCAACCGAAACAAAAATCCGGCAATTTTCATCGTGCCACCCAGATCATCGATACGGACAAGTTTCGAACCGTGAAAACATGCCCCCTGATCCGTAACAGTCAGCACTGCGTTAGCCTGCAGCTCATAGCGGCTGAGCAACTCTGCGAGCGAGAGCGCCGGATGATTACCAAATATGCTGATGAGAGGTTGGGATTTCATCAAATTGACAAAGAATTAAAGCCTCAGTATACTCGCCGATGGTGGTGATTTTGCCGGAGCATGGCATATTATCTAGCAAATTGGCGAGAAAAGGCAGCTATGAAACGATCAAAAAAAGGTATTCTCAGTTTTATTCTGTTTCTGACGGTCATCGCGATCATCATTGATTTTCCCACCGTCAATTACAATATTAACCTATTTGGCAGGCAAATCAAAGGCACGCTCCGGGGACCGGATATCGATATCCGTATCCCGCTTATCGACAAGCGCATCCGCAAAGAGTTGAAACTGTGGGAGGGGCTTGACCTGCAGGGAGGAATCCAGCTTATATACTCAGCGGATATGACGGAAATCGAGGCAGGTGACCGGGTGAACAAGCTGCAGGAGATCGTTAACAAGATAGACCGGCGTATCAACCAGCTGGGGGTAACCGAACCGCTAATCCAGTCGAGCGTGCAGGGAGATACCTATCGGGTGATCGTAGAAATTCCGGGCATATCGGATGTGGAACAGGCCAAGCAGCTGATCGGAGCCACTGCCCGGCTGGAATTCCGGGAATACAAGCAGCAGGTGCTGTCCGTGGAATCAACGGGTAGCGGAGAAGAGGATGTCGTGGTGCCACAGACAGTTGCCACCTATGTGCCGCTCGGTCTGACCGGTGATGATTTTTATCGTGCGGAAGCGGGTATAGATACCAACCCCAACAGCCCGAGCTATAACAAGCCAATCGTTAAATTTGAATTCAAGGATGAAGCTGCTCAGGAATTCAGCGATATCACCGAACGCCTGAACAACGAAGGCGGAGTACTGGGGATATTCCTCGACGAGACTAATATTTTTGAAGGACGGACGGAGCATATCACTGATGGCAAAGGACAAATCAGCGGGCTCGGCACGATGACAGAAGCCAAGAATTTGGCAATCCAGCTGAATGAAGGAGCCTTGCCTGTGCCGATCTCTGTGGTCAGCGAGCAGACGGTCAGCCCGACGCTCGGGAGCGAGTCTGTACACAAAAGCGTGATTGCCGGGCTGATCGGCATTGTGGCGATTTCTCTTTTCATGATCATCTACTATCATCTGCTTGGATTCATCGCTGTGGTGGCTCTGTGCCTCTACACCCTGTTTTCCATCGCTATTTTCAAGTTGATACCCGTGACACTCACCATGGGAGGCATCGCCGGTTTTATTCTGTCTGTCGGCATGGCGGTGGATGCGAGCATCCTCATCTTTGAGCGTTTCAAGGAGGAACTGCGGGCAGGCAAAACACTGGCTGCTTCTCTTGATATCGGATTTCGCCGGGCCTGGAGTTCCATCCGCGATTCTAATGTATCCAGCATTATTACCTGCTCAATCCTCTACTTTTTGGGTACCGGGGTTGTGAGGGGATTTGCCCTTACCCTCATCATCGGCATCCTGGTTAGTATGTTTACCGCCATCACGGTTACGAGGAATTTTATTGAAACCATGCTCAGATTCGAGCGATTCAAGGATTTACGGTGGTATGGGATCAAATCTACCAAAGATTAATTTTACTAAGGATATTCAATGGATAGCCTCAACATCATTGGTCACCGCAAGCTGTATTACAGCATATCTGCCATATTGCTTGTTCCGGGTATAGCGGCATTGCTCCTGTGGGGTTTGAAACCTGGTATTGATTTTGCCGGAGGATCCCTGCTCGAACTGCGATTCCAGCAGCCGGTGACGGCAATCGAGATCAAGGATGAATTGACAGCGTTTGGGTATGGTGAAAGCACCGTACAGATCGGGCAGGAAAATACCGCGGTTATTCGCACCCGGGAACTCGCGGTGTATTCTGGCATCGAACCTGCGGTTCCGGCGACTGAGACACCAGAAGTGCCCGCAGAAACCACGGATAGTGCTGGAGGAGAGACAGCTCCGCAGACTGAACCTGCTGTAACTGAAGAATCTGCTGCAGACACAGTTTCTCCTGATGCTGCTTCCCCGCAGACCGAATCAGCCACAGAAGATTCTGTTACGCCAGATGCTGATGCAGGGGAAGCGGATACGGCTGCATCTGATACTACTGGTACGAGCGATGAAAAGCGTGTAATTATCGAACGTTTGAGCGAAAAGTTCGGGGCAGCGCAGGAAGTGAGCTTCCAGTCTGTCGGTCCCACGATTGGTAAAGAATTAACCCGGAAAGCCATTTATTCCGTCATCATCGCTTCCGCTGCTATCATCCTGTACATAGCTTGGGCATTCCGTCATGTCCCGGCTCCTGCTTCTTCCTACCGTTTCGGTGTGTGCGCCATCATTGCCCTGCTCCACGATGTTTTTTTTCTGCTCGGCATGTTTGCCATTCTTGGACACTTTTTCGACGTGGAAATCAACGGCATGTTTGTCGTGGCAGTACTGACGGTCATGGGTTTTTCCGTACATGACAGCATTGTTGTCTTTGACCGCATCCGGGAGATGCTCCAGAAGGAGATCGGCCAGCCATTTGAAAAGATCGTCAATGACAGCATCCTAGAAACCCTCGGCCGATCGATCAATACAACCCTGACCGTAATCCTGACCCTGCTGGCGCTTTTCCTTTTCGGCGGCGACAGCATCCGGGCGTTCAGCTTTGCCCTATTGATCGGTGTGCTGTCCGGGTCGTATTCTTCCATCTTCAATGCTTCGCCGCTTCTGGTTGACTGGCAGAATCTGGTAGACAGACGACGAACGGTTAAGTCGCGATAACAGGATGGATACATCGTTTTTTTATCTCCAGCAAGTAGGTAGGCATGCCTGCTTCATTTCAGCCTCAGCTCGGTTTTGAGGCTCATTTTTTAAAAAGCATCGGACCCATCGAGTTAACCAGCAGCACGATATTCGCTCTGGGTCTGCTATTAGGCAGCTTCATGCTGTCGATGCTCTGGGCTCCCTCTTTGATCGGACCGCTCCGGAGAATTTCCCGTCAGAGAATCAGCAAGGGAGAACGACCAACACTGTACTCGCTGCACAGCGGCAAACAGGGGACTCCCTCCATGGGAGGTGTTTTGTTTGTCATTACAACACTGGCGCTCAGTCTGATCAGCCTGTTCCCTCTGCCTGCCTATCTGGTAATCCTCCTCGGCGGTTTTCTGGCGATCAGCATCGTGGGAGTGACTGATGACTATCTCGTCTCCTGGGGACGCAAATATCTGGGGCTGACTGCCTGGCACAAGTTCGTGCTCCAGTGCATTGTCGCCGGGGTGCTGGCCATGCAGCTCTATCTTCGTCTGGGTTTTACTGACCTCTACCTGCCTTTTTTCGGGTATCTGCATAATACCTGGCTTGTCGTACCGGGAATGATCGGCGTGCTTGTCTGCACCATGAATGCCGTTAATTTTACCGACGGTCTGGACGGACTGGCCGGGGGGGTGTCGCTGTTTTCCCTCGGGGCATATCTGATTATCGCCCTGCTGCAGGGGCAGGCTGGTCTGGCGGCGGTACTTGCCATCCTGATCGGATCCCTGCTGGCTTTTCTCTGGTTCAATATTTTTCCGGCGCGTTTTTTCATGGGCGATGTGGGATCGCTCAGCCTCGGACTGATGCTCGGCATGGCAGCTGTTCTTACGGAGCAGATATTTCTCCTGCCGATAATTGGTCTGGTATTTGTTCTGGAAGCCATCTCGGTAATCCTGCAGATGATCTGGAGAAAAGCGTTCAAAAAGAAGCTGTTTGCCATTGCGCCGTTTCATCATCATTTCGAGGCAAAAGGCTGGCCGGAAACCAAGGTCAGCCAGCGCTTCTGGCTGGTGAGCTTTCTGGCATCTTTGACGGGATTGTTTATCTATATGCTTGATATGCACGTTATCTAACACGGGCATAGTTTATTTGTGTCTGTCAGGAGCAAGCTGATGGTAGATATGCATGCGATTGAAGCGATAATCCAGATATACGGCCAGGAACTGGCTGAACAGCACCCAGTGCATCTCTACGAGATTGCTGCTGATTTCTCTGCGGATAATACTCTTAAACTTAAAGGGAGAGTTCTGCTGGAATATCAGAAAAAAGAGATCATCAAGCGGATCCGTCCTGTCTGGACAGGAAGAATCGAAAACAATATCGTCTCCAGCGAACGGTTGGATTTCCTATGGGCGCATTCGTCAGTGCCGCTTCTACACGTATATGAAGACATGGTCTCTGAACGGCTGGCGACCCAGTACCGTCCGGATGAGTGGCTGAAAGTGCTCGCAGGCAGCGGCAAGTACCGGCTCGTTCTGGGAGAGGATATGGCTATGGGCTGGGTTATCGAGGAGCATGTGATCTATGATTTGCAGGAAGGTCATGAAAACAAATGGCTCCATCTGCAGATCCCGCGAGGGTCGGCTGCAGATGCGGATATGGATGAAGATGAATTGATACGAACAGCTACGTCATATCTTGAGATTCCTTATCTACGGGGAGGAAGATCGCGTCAGGCTGTTGACTGTTCGGCATTCCTCCAGCTGGTTTTTCTTGAGACTGCCGGGCTGCTTTTACCGCGGCACTCCTGGGAGCAGAAGGAATGTGGCAGCTCGGTTGCCATAACAGATACTGGCCTGTGGCTGGCGGGTGATGCGGTATTTGGCATATCCAAGCGCAGCAATCAGAAGCATGTCGGTCTCTGTATCGGCGAGAATCAAATTATCCATGCATCCCGGCGTATGGGATCAGTCGTTATCTGGGATCTGGATACGTTTTGTAAGCTCTATGCCATACAGGCAGTACGGCGATTTGTCAGACAGTCTGATTAGCAGGGGAAGCGCGTGTCCAAGGTATCTGAGTATATAGCCAGTTTACGCAACCAGCATATGCATATCGTCGGCCTTTCGGGTATCGAGGGCTATGCGGTTGCATCGTTTCTGGTTGCGCACGGGATCAGAAATATTGTTGCGCATGATTTTCACAGCCTTGAGGAATTCCGGCGAGAGTTTACCAAGTTACATCTCTATCTGGGTCGCAAGCAACGCAAGGCTGCCCTTGACCAACTTGCTACCTGGCCGATCCAGATCCGCTACCAGGGTGAATACCTGCAGGGTATCGAGTCAGCAGACCTGATATATCTAAGCCAGAACTGGTTTGCCCACCCTTGCAATGAGCCGCTTAGACCGTTAGTCGAGTCTGGACGTGTAGCGCTATCCAGTTTAACAAAATTGTATCTGCAGCTGGCTCCCTGTCCGGTGATCGGCATCACCGGCAGCCTTGGTAAGTCAACGACCACCCAGATGGCCGCAGAAATCCTCATGACTTTTTTCCAGTTGAACGGCAGCGGGCGCCGGGTGGAAGTGGGAGGGAATGACCGGCGGAGTGGACAGGCGCTTGCCGAGCTGGAATCCCTGCAGCCTCATGACGTGCTAGTGCTCGAAATGAGCAACCGCCAGCTGCGGCTCGATCCGGAGCGGAGCCCGCACATCGGCGTGCTGACCAATGTGCTCCCCAATCATCTGCAGGAGCATGACGGTTTTACCGGGTATCGGGAGGTGAAGGAGAGAATATTCCGTTATCAATCCGAAGATGATCGGTCAGTTTTTAATGCTGATGATCCGGTCAGCCGGGAGATACGAAGTGCTTATGCAAACCGGGCGTTCAGCTTCAGTTGTGAACAGGCAGTTGAACGGGGGGCATATATTTTCGCAGACCGGATTCTGATTACTGATCCGGATACGAGCGATGAACCGCGATCTGTCATGAAGACTACTGATTTGCGGCTGGCAGGCAGACACAATCTCAGTAACCTGCTGGCTGCGCTGACCGCCGCCTATGTGCACGTGCTGCCGACCAATGATGAAAGACAGTGGCATCTGTTCTGCGAGGCAGCGCAGACCGTTGCCCGCCGTTTTGCTGGTTTGCCGGGCAGGATGGAACATGTCCCCAGCGGGGATGGCGTGTTGTATTATTACGATATAAAAAGTACGACGCCACATGGAACCCTGGCTGCACTCCAAACGCTTGTTTCCCTGCCAAAAGCGCCGGAACGTTTCATGCTTATTGCCGGTGGTGATGACAAAGGACTCGCGTATGACGAGCTTGCCCAAGCGGTCATTGATCACGTGTCAAAGGTATATCTTCTGCCGGGTGCGGGTAGCGAGCGGTTACGTTCTGCTATCCTTGCATTGCAGACCGGCTATCCCGTTACCCCGGTTCAGAGCCTGCAGGAGGCGTGGCAGGCTGTTCAAACGAATAAAAAAGCCGGAGATGCAATAGTGCTTTCTCCGGCTTGTCCTGGTTTTTATAGCATGTACCTCGCAGGGACCATCGGCTTCAAGGAGCTGGTCAACGGGTTGCCAGCGGGGTGAGTTATTTTTCTTCTTCTATCAGCTTGTAGGCCAGCTGCGGTTCCACAGCGGTGATGAGTAGTTCCGCGCCGCAGGCCGGGCAGGATATTATGTCGTCCGCATGCACATCCGCTGCCACGGGAATATCCGCTTCGCAGTCGGGGCAGGATATGGTAACGTGTGCATGTTTACCGCAGCATTCGCACATCTATACTCCTTGGGATTAGTAATTAGATACTAGAAATTAGATATTAAAGACTAGGGGCGAGGGTCTAGACGTCCGTACCATATACGATGCAGGCAAATCATGCAAGATGTGATTAGACAATCGGACAGGGTCGCTGCTTCTGTTTGGCAGTACAGCCGGTATTTCAGTCCGGTGGTATCTCCGGAATTCCAGCTGTCTCTCGGAGAAGGAGGGACGCGGTTGGAACACGTAACTGAATGGGGAGAAACATCTGACCGCATTACGCTCTATGTGAAGCGTGAAGATGAAAATCCCCACGGTTCATTCAAAGATCGTTCGCTTGCCTACCGGATATCGCTTGCCCGGCAGCAGCGTGAAACGCTACTCGTTCTATCGTCGTCCGGCAATGCCGGGTGCAGCGCCGCGGCATATTGCGCCGCTGCCCGTATACCCTTACTTCTCTTTCTCTCTCCTGACACGCCCAGCGCCAAGCTAGCAGAGATCGCTCTGGCGCAGCAGACGTATGCTGACATCAGGGTTGTTTTATCCCGTCGGGCTATGCGTCTGGCGAACTATGCCAGCGCTGCGTTGCAGGCAGTTAACATCCGCCCTTCGCTCGATGATTTTTCCCTGCCGGGCTATGCCACGCTTGCTTATGAACTGCAGGAGCAGTTGCCGGAGGGTATTGATCACCTTTTCAGCTTCGCGACCTCAGGCAGCTCTCTGCTGGGTATGGGGCAGGGCTGGCAGGATTTACTTGCGCGGGGTGTTATCAAGCATCTTCCCGCGTTGCATGCTGTTCAGACCAAAGGGAGCATTGCTTCTTTTTTTGACAAGGAGCGCTTCTCGGCTGAACATAGCGACAATCTTGGCATTTCCCGCTCACGCCGCGAGCAGACAGTTGTCCAGTTGATCCGGGAGTCGGTTGGTTCTGGCTGGTATGTGCTGCCGGACGAAATGGCAGCAGAACAAGCTGAACTGAACGAGAGGGGAATTATCACAAGTTGGGAGGGAGCAGCAGTGCTGTCTGCTGTCAAGCGTGCTCTTCAGACTGGATGCCTGTCAGGCAGGGCGGTGGCAATTTTCAGTGGTAAACATCGTACGGAAACCCCGGTTGATATAAACTCGTACCCTCAGATAGAGTCGATTCCTGACCTTGAAGCATATCTGCATCGTACATTTCCGAGATAACTAATGAAAATAAACAACCGCACTATTCAAGAATTTTGCGCGCATCATCTGACCATGCCAGTAATTTATGTTGTGCCTGACCCGAACTGGGCGCTCGGTCTGGAGGACCTCCTGCCGAATTATCACATCGTCTGCTATGATCGAAGCTGGTCGGTAGATTACCTCGAAGCACAGGGAGTTTCGCTGTTTTGCTGGGAGGAGGAGGGGGGTGACCCCGAGGTTAAACGTTCGGCAAGCGGTTTGCTGCGCGAAAAAAGAGTTCAGGATTTCATAACCAGCGTAGCAGGGGATGCCCAGCCGCATATCCTTGTTTTTAAAACATCACCGGCTGTGGAAATTGCATGCGCTCAGCTCGGTTACCGGCTGCTCGCAGCGCCGAGCGAGCTGAATCGGCGATTTGAAGATAAGGCGTGCTTGTACAGTGTATTGGATAGACTCCCCGAAGCACGGATTCCCGGCATGGTCGGCAGGATGGGAGAGTTTGATTACGCCATTGTCGCAAAAACACTGGGGGAACGGAGTGTTGTTCAATTTGCCCGGGGATTTGCCGGAAGCAGCACGGTTTTCCTGCAAGCAGCTGATGATTTTTTTAGCTTTCAGAAAGAATACTCTGACCGGTTCGTGAAGCTCTCCCGATTTATAGACGGCACGTCTCTGACTATCAACGGGTGTGTTACTTCAAGCGGTTCTGCTATAAGCCCGTATTTCTACCAGATTATCGGTCAGGCTGCCTACAATGCCTATCCGGGTGGTACAAGTGGTAATGATTATGCCTATGACTTCGGTTTTAGTGCCTCTGTTGACGCGGCTATCTATGACTTGACCGATCGTTTCGGCAGCCTGCTCCAGGATAACGGTTACCGGGGCATATTCGGCCTTGATCTCGTGGTTGAGCGTGACAGCGGACAGGTATATATCATCGAGTGCAATGCGCGACTGGTAGCATCCATACCGGTATATACCAAGCTGCAGCTGATTGCTGATGAGATTCCGCTCTTGTTATTGCATATCTG
>JAKQHK010000088.1 GCA_029573015.1 bacterium | reverse complement strand
GATGAGAGCACAGCAACGGTTACCAGTTCTTCTGTCGGCTGTATCAGCATCAATACCGCCTCCCAGGACGCGCTTGAATCCCTGACCGGCATCGGTGCGGCGCGCGCTGCCAAGATCATCAGCAACCGCCCCTACAGTTCGCCGGAAGAACTGGTCAGCAAAAAAGCCATTCCGCAGTCAACGTTCGATGGTATCCGTGCGGATATCTGCCTTTAGGTTAAGGGGTAGAGATGCGGATGCCTTTGATACTCTGGGCTTGCTGCGGCATGATCGCCGGCATTGTTTTTGCTGAAGCCATGCCGCCGGCTGTGCTGTTAGCCTTGGGTGCGTCAGTGATGTTGAGCGTGCTTGCGGTCGTGCTGCGTGGTGACGGGTTGGTGGGGCGCGTTTGCATGTGCCTGGTGGCTGCCGGCTGTGGTGCCAGCCTGTTCTGGGTGAACCGCTCGCATTGGGAATCCCATCAGCTGAGCAACTGGCACGAAGAGTATGTGTCAGTACGCGGACTCGTGTATAGCGAACCGGACCGTAGGGACGTGTATACCAATTACCGCCTGCATATTGTTTCATTGACCGATGCGACGGGACGGTATCAGACTGCTGATGCGCGTATATTGCTTCGGCATGAACGCTATCCGGAGTATGCTTACGGTGCAGTTCTGGAGGTATACGGTTTGCTGGAGGAGCCGTTTGAAACAGAGGATTTTTCCTACAAAGACTATTTGCAGAAGGAAGGTATCTATTCGGTTATGCAGCGTGTCCGGTCTGTCAGGCAGGTAGATGCCGGCAAGGGGAATCCGGCGATGGCTGCTATCCTTGCCATCAAGCACCGGCTGGAACAGACCATAAACCGTCTGCTCCCCGAACCCGAGTCTTCCTTGCTGGCCGGCTTGCTGCTCGGGGTGCGGCGTGGATTTTCTGCATCGTTTCAGGATGATCTCCGGCGCACGGGCACGACGCATATCATCGCCATATCAGGCTACAATATCAGCATTATTGTCATGCTGCTCCAAAAAATGATGGATAAAAGGATATCCCGCAAGCGGCAGCTGCCGGTATTTACTGTTGGCATCACCATATTCGTGATCCTCGTGGGCGCATCTGCCTCTGTCGTACGGGCAGCGTTCATGGGCTGGCTGCTCCTGCTGGCCGGGCATTATGGCAGGCTGTCGCGGGTAACGCTGTCCCTGCTCGTAGCCAGCGCCTGCATGTGTATCCTTGACCCGTATACGCTCTGGGACATCGGGTTTCAGCTGTCGTTTCTTGCCACCGGCGGCATTATCTGGGTGTATCCCTGCATGGAGCAGAGCGCATTTTACCAGCGTCTGCAGAAAAAGCAGGAACAGGTACAGGAAGGTATTAGTAATACTCCAACGGGCATCAGGAAAACAGTCAGAGGGTTTGTGCTCGCGATGCAATCATATTTCTGGGAATCGCTGCTGGTGACTCTCTCGGCCCAGGTACTGGTCCTGCCGGTTATCCTGCACAATTTCGGAAACCTTTCCTGGATTTCACCGCTCGTGAATATTTTTGTTCTTTTCCCCATACCCTGGGCCATGCTGCTCGGCTTCATGAGCGTGATTGTCGGGCTTGTTTCGCCGATCATGGCATTGCCTTTTACCGGATTGGCCTGGGTAGTTCTGCATTATATCGTACGCGTCATTGAATTATTTTCTGCGGCAGGTATTGGTTTTTCCGAGATCAGTTTTTTTTCGCTGGAGATGGTAGTTCTGTATTATGCAGCTGCCGCAGCCGGTATCCTGTTTATCCATACACGCCAGAGAGAGGGTACGCATGGATGATCGTGTACGCAAGCGGTGGTGGTTAATTGTGTTTATGCTGCTGGCATGTTTGGCTGTATGTATCTGGATGAACGCCATCTGTCCCCAGACTGAAACCCTGATCGTTAATGTGCTTGATGTCGGACAGGGGGATGCGATTTTCATCACAGCGCCGGACGGTAAGCAGATCTTGATCGATGGCGGACCGGATTCTTCGGTACTGCAAGAGCTTGGTGAAGTTATGCCACCGTTGGATCGATCGATTGATCTGGTCGTGCTTACCCACCCGGATGCCGATCATGTGACCGGACTCGTGCCGGTGTTGGAGCGCTATGCTGTCGCGATGATTCTTGAAAAGCATCTGCCTGAGCATACAACTGCTGTCTATAATCGCTGGCAAGAACTAGAACGCAGTGAAGGAGCAGAGTTGGCAGAGGCACGGACAGGCATGCAGATTGAGATCACCGAAGAGTATCGCTTCGAAACCTATGTAAGCGATTCGATTGAGGACAACGTGAATAATAATTCTGTCG
>JAKQHK010000060.1 GCA_029573015.1 bacterium | reverse complement strand
TTACTGCCTACTGCCTACCGGCAACTGCCGACTACCGATCCCTCGTCGCTCATCTCCTCGGGACAGGCCGCCAATCGTTTTTCCGCGTAGCGGATCGAGTTTTGTAGCTCATCGTGATTCCCTTGCCCATCATTTCCCCGTAGGGGATCAACTTGTTGCCCTACGGGCAAAACGTCAAAGTCAATCATTTATTTCCGCCCTGAACCAAACCGGTACCACTTCCTGAAATAAAATGATGCCACCAAAAGTGGAGAAAATGCGTAGACGTAAAAAAACACGTCCATGCGCACTTTTATATGCAGGCATTGCGGGAGAGAAACCGTTGCCAACAGAAAGCTAAAACATCTCAGGCAGCGGTATTGCAGTAACAAAGAGTGTCAGGCTGCCCGAAAGCTTGAGTTTGAAAGGAACAAGTACCAAAGCGATACTTGCTATCGGTCAAAAAAATTGCAACGTTCCAGGGAGCGCAGGAAAAAGCTGGCTGAGGCTGATCCTTTGGTCGGTTCCCTGTATCAACGGGCATACCGGTTATCACATCCTGAATACGTAATGGACAACCGCGCAAAACAGCGGCTAAGAAATGATCGGAAGGCAAAACAATCGAGTCGGGAAACGAAGATTGTAAATCCGGACGCGTTAATAAAGAAAACACCTGATAATGAGCGTATTTACGCGATGTTTTTGATGGATCACAAAAAGATTGTAAATCCGGACGCGTTCATGTCAGAACGAATTGACAAACTGCCACTTACAGATAACAAACCCTTGTTTGTACGCTTATTGTAAATCCGGACGCGATTGACCCGCAAGGAGATGATGGGATACCTTTGGCCAAAAATTGCACTGAATGGATCCCATCATGGTCAGAACAGAACAGATCCGGGAATGGTCGAACCAATACCGGCTGATTCAACCCGAGGCCGTAAGAAGCATGGAGTTGTCGATGCGATCCACCGGACAACTCCAGCCGCTTATATTATTGAAGAACGACGATGGTTACCAAATCATCGATGGGATCAAGCGGTACCGTGCTGCGGTGGAGCTTGGGATAGAACAGCTGCAAGGGTTGGTTCTCGAGGTGGATGTGGTCATGGCCAAGGCGATGATCCTGCATTACAACCGGCATAGCAGCAGTTTATCGATGTATGAGCAGGGGCTGATCGTGTGCAGTCTGGTCCATGACCACAGGTTGAGCCAGAGGGAAGTAGCCAGGGTGCTGCGCCAGAGCCATAGCTGGGTATGCCGCCGATTAAGCCTGGCAGAGCGGTTAGCGACAGAGGTGCAGGATGCCCTGCGTATGGGCAGTATCACGTTGAGCCATGGCAGGGAACTGGTTAAATTGCCGCGCGGCAATCAGGGTCAGGCCCTGGCGGTAGTGACACGGGAAAGGCTGACCAGCCGCGAGTGTGCAATCATGGTGGAAAGAGCACTCAAAGCCAAAGGCACCCAGGAAACCGGATATATTTACAGCCACTGCCGGGAAGTGATCCGCCGGGCTATGCAGCAGGACAAATTATATGACAGCCGGTTATCCGACCACGGGAACCGCTTGTTGAAGGCCAGGGAATTACTTCGTTTGCAGGTGAACATTTTAGGCAGTGT
>JAKQHK010000049.1 GCA_029573015.1 bacterium | reverse complement strand
TACGGGTTTGGACCAGAGATCCATCGTCCTTTGGACGAAGCGAGTTGCGGGTTGAGTATGACGACTGTTTTAAAAAACTGGAAGCTCATCACTGTAAACTCACAACTCAAGACTCAAGACTCAAGACTCAAGACTCAAGACTCAAGACTCAAGACTAATGTATTTATATGACGAGATGATTCATGCTTGATTACCGAATTTGTCCGTCGATACTGGCCGGTGACTTCATGCACATGGGTGATGCGATTGAGCAGCTGGTGGGTGCGGGCTGTTCTCATCTGCACATGGATATCATGGACGGGCATTTCGTGCCGCAGCTGACGTTTGGAGAGAAAATTATTGCGGATGCACGGGCTATGTTTTCTGGCACGATCGACAGTCATCTCATGGTCAGCAATCCCGGGGATCAGATCAAGGCGATCGCTGCTGCCGGGTCTGATATCATCATCATCCATGCGGAAACCGCAGGAGCACCTGTACTGTTGAACCAGTTGCTGGACCAGATCAGACAAGCCGGCGCTTTGCCCGGCATCGCCCTGGACGGCCCGACCCAGGATCTCTCGGTTATTCTGCCGATCGTAGATCAGCTGGCAGTTGTTCTGGTGGCCACGGGCAAGGTCGGCAAAGCCGGACAGAAGCTTGATCATGCCTGTCTGGATAAAGTCCGGCAGATCCGTGAAATGCCGGGGACGGACGCATTGAATATAATGGTGGACATCGGTATCAATGCACAAACCCTGCCAGAAGCCAAGGCTGCTGGAGCCAACTGGTTCGTAGCCAGCTCGGCGATTTTTAATCATCCACAAGGGATAGCTGCCGGCTATGCACAGCTCGTTGCCGGTATGCATTAAACGAGAGGTTTATTATGGCACATGCGCATAAACTGCAAAAAAAATACCGCTGGGTCTGGATTCTGCTCACGGTGATGATCGTCCTGAGCATGATCGCTCCCATGCTGGCAGGCAGCAGCTTTTTCTATTAAAAAAAACCGTATGGTAAGCTGATCAGTACCTAAAGCCTTAAGCATGGCGCTTGAGGCTTTTTTCTATGGTACAATCTGGCCGGTTGCAGAAAGGTACGCATGCAAACGACATTACATCTGACCAGTCCGGTCACGCATCTGTATGGCATTGGAGCCAAGCAGGCTGAAAAGCTTGGTCATCTTGGCATTGCGACGCTGCAGGATCTCATCTGGCATCTGCCGCGCCGGTATGATGATTTCAGCCGGACAGTCAGGGTACGCGAGCTGCGCATCGGGGAGAAGCAGACAGTACGCGGGGTACTGTGGAAGCTGCAGGAAAACCGTAGCCGGCGTGGCCTCAATCTGCTGCAGGCTACGCTTGTGGATGAAAGCGGGGTCGTGCATCTCACCTGGTTTAACCAGCCTTTTCTCAAAAAGCAGCTGGTGGAGGGGAGTGAACTGTATGTTTCCGGCAAGGTTGATCTCTATCGCGGCTATCCGACTTTTTCCAATCCTTCCTTCCTCAGCAGTGCTGACAGTGAACATGATACAGCAAAATCATTACATGTCGGCAGGATCGTTCCGGTCTATGCCGAAACAGCGGGCATAACCTCCAAGTGGCTGCGCGGCAAGGTGAAAGCAGCCCTGGATGCGGTTATCGGCGAGCTGTCTGAGCGCCTGCCGGTGGAGTTGCTGCGCCGACAGAAGCTGCTTGGTTTGCCGGAAGCATTACGGGAAATTCATTTCCCGACTGACGCGCAGCTGCTGCGTAAAGCCAGGGAACGGATCGGGTTCGAGGAGCTGTTTTACTGGCAGCTGCGCGCCCTGATGCATAAGCGCGACTGGCAGCAAGCAGGTAAGGCGTATCCCTGCCGTATTGAAACAGAGGCATTACGGACGCTTAAGTCACAATTACCTTTTTCCCTGACGCAGGCCCAGAGCCGGGCAGTCCGGGAAATACTGGAAGACATCCGTAAACCCTATCCCATGAACCGTCTGCTTGAGGGTGATGTTGGCTCCGGTAAAACTATTGTTGCTGCCATCGGTGCCTACAATGCGGTGGTTCAGGGGTTGCAGGCAGTGATCATGACCCCAACGGAAATTCTCGCGGAACAGCATTTTACCGGACTGAGCAAGCTGTTCCATGGGTATGCTTTCGAGATTTGCCTGCTGACCGGCACGGGTGCCCGGTTATCCTCGGGAGAGTCGATAAGCAAGCTGGATTGTTATTCCCGCCTGGCGGATGGGAGCATCAGCCTGTTGATCGGCACGCATGCGGTGATACAGGAGGGAATTACGTTTGACAAACTAGCCTATGTGGTCATCGATGAGCAGCACCGGTTCGGAGTACAACAGCGGGGTTTTTTAAGCAAAAGCAGTGGTAATCCTGATGTACTGGTCATGACCGCAACTCCGATCCCACGAACATTAGCCTTGGCTCTGTATGGCGATCTGGAGGTGAGCATCATCGATGAAATGCCCAAAGGGCGCAAACCCATCATCACCAAACAAATTTCTCCAGGAAAACGTCAGGCAATGTATGGGTTTCTCCGGCAGCAGCTCGACGACGGTCATCAGGCATATGTCATCTGTCCGCTTGTGGAGGAATCAGATGTTCTGGAAGTCAAATCAGCAACCGAGGAAGTTGAGCGGTTGCGTTTGCATGAACTCAAAGGCTACCGGCTCGGGTTGCTGCATGGCCGCCTGAAAAGCAGGGATAAGGAAGCGGTCCTGCGGGCGTTTCGTGATCAAGAGCTGGATGTTCTGGTGAGCACTTCCGTGGTGGAAGTCGGGGTAGACGTCCCGAATGCGACTATCATGCTTATCGAGGGCGCTGAGCGCTTCGGGCTCGCCCAACTGCACCAGTTCCGCGGCAGGGTCGGCCGCGGAGAGGCACAGTCCTACTGTTTTCTGCTGAGCGAGGCGGACAACGAAGAAGCGCAGAAACGTCTGGATGCGTTGGTGCGCAGCACGGACGGCTTCAAGCTTGCAGAGGAAGATCTCAAGCTGCGCGGGCCGGGAGAGGTGTTCGGCAGGCGTCAGTCAGGAGTTCCTGATCTGAAGATGGCTTCATTGCTTGATATCCGCCTGATCAAGCGGGTCAGGGAAGAGGCGGAATTGTGGGTCGACCGGCTGAACGATTTTCCTGAGATCAGTGCAGCGATCAGGCAACTTGAACATCAGGATATTGTCTGGAATTAAGAGGCGTTGCCCGCTGGCTATGATTGTGGTAACGTGAGGCAGCTTTGTTTTGGAGATAGGCATGTCAACCAAAAATATTGCATTAAGTTTCATCAGCTTTAGTCTGCTGGCCGTTCTGTTTGCCAGCGGGGTGATCATTGGTTTCAAGAAACCATCGCTCGTCGGATTAGCGGCACCTGATGCCGGGTTGCTGCCAAGTGGGTCATTGGCTGATGCTGAAGGCAATCCGGCGCTGGAATACCTCATCAAGCTGGAAAAAGGCGAGGTAACTTTTGATACATTCTGGGATGTCTGGGATCTGGCACAGACCAAGCACTATTCGCGTCCGGGCGATGCCAAACAGCTCATGTACGGGGCGATCAATGGCTTGCTCCGTTTCGGTTACCAGGATCCCTATTCAGCGTTTTTACCCCCTGAACTGAACCCCCATGTGGAAGAAGCACTTGGCAAGGAGCAGGCAGGTATTGGTGTGGAGCTTGACAGCCAGAATACCAATCTGACCGTCATCGCCACATTGCCCAACAGTCCGGCGCAGCAGGCCAAACTGCTGACCGGCGATGTGATTACCTCCATCGACCATCAGCCGACTGAGGGCATGTCGGTTTTGGAAGCTATTGCCAAAATCCGCGGAGCGCTTGGCACGGAAGTAACCCTGCATGTAGTACGCCTGCTCTCGGACGGAACTATCGAGGAGCGTGATGTCACCATAGCCCGGAAAGCGGTTGAGTCACAGTCACTCAGCTGGCGAGAGCTGGGACAGGGAATAGTTGTCATCAGACTTAACACGTTTGATGCCACTACGAGGGTGCAGTGGCAGAATGCGGTGGGTGTAATAGCTGACATGGATCCGGTCGGCATTATCCTCGATCTGCGCAGCAATCCCGGCGGGGATATCGGACCGGTGCAGGGTATAGTCAGTGATTTTTTATCAGACGGATTGATTTATAAAACCCAGATTAAAGGGCGTGATGATGTTGAAGTCCGGGTAACGGGCGAAGGGCATTTTATCGAGACGCCGCTGGTCGTCCTGACCAATACCGGTACCGCGAGTGCCGCAGAGATCGTAGCCAGCGCCCTGCGCAGCCACGAGCGGGCACCGCTCATCGGTTCCCTGACCTTTGGTAAAGGTGTTTTGCAGGAAGTGTATGATATTCCTGTAGACGGTGAATTGCATCCTGCCCTCGTCAGTCTTGTCATCGGCAAATGGCTGACAGCTGACGGTATCTGGCTGCAGGGCATCGGTCTGGTTCCGGATGTGGCTATCGAGCAGACGCCGGATGATATCGAGAATGACCGGGATCCAGTTTTGCAGAAGGCATATGAAATTTTGGTTTCCGGCACGCAGACTGATTTCTTTGACACACGCGCAGGGGAGGCAGCCTGATGAAAAAGTTTTTTTTGGTTCTGGCTTGCGTTGTGCTAGGAGCGGGAGTTTTCGCTGCCGGTGTCTGGATGGGCTATGCGCATCCAGAGCAGATCGGCCTGACAGACAGCCGGAATAACCGGACGGTCAAAACGCTTACAAAGAATACCGCTTCCGGGCTCGCTAGCCTTGAGACTACCTATGAGGAAATTGATTTTGCTCCGTTCTGGCAGGTGTGGGAGCTGGCAGCACGGCAGCATCTTGAGGAGGAAGATTTGCAGACTGCAGATCTGATCTACGGAGCGATCAATGGCATGCTTCAGTTTGGGTTTAAAGATCAATTTTCAAGTTTTCTTCCGCCAGATGTGAATGAAATCGCCAGCGATGACCTGAAAGGGAAATTCTCCGGGGTAGGCATCGAGCTGGAAATGCAGGAAGGCGATCTGACCATTGTGGCGCCGCTGTCTGACACGCCGGCAGCCAAAGCTGGTTTGCTCGCCGGCGATGTTATCCGTACCGTCGATGGGGACAGTATCGAGGATCTGACCGTATTGGAAGCAGTCGAGCTGATCCGCGGATCGATCGGGACAACCGTTACCCTCGGGATTACCCGCATCACGGATGACCGGAAGGTCAGCGAATTTGATGTCGAGGTTACCCGCGACATCATCGATGTGGAAAGTGTGAAGTGGGAAGACAGGGGTGACGGCATGTATTCCATCAAAGTGCGTAACTTTGCCGCTGACACCATGAGCGAGTGGGACAGGGCAGTGGATGCCATCAGCGCTGCCCGACCCCGTGGTATCATCCTCGACCTGCGTAATAATGCCGGCGGGTATGTGACGGGCGCTGTGCACTTTATCAGCGAATTCGTACCAAGCGGCGTGGCAGTACGGCAGGATTTCGGTGCCGGAGAAGTGAAAAATCTCTATGTGTATGGCGATGGCAAGCTGGTGGGCGTTCCGGTGGTCGTGCTGGTTAACCGCGGGACAGCCAGCGCTTCCGAGATGGTGGCTGGCGCCCTGCAGGATTACGGCGTCGCAAAACTCATCGGGGAGCGGACGTTCGGAAAAGGGGTACTGCAGGAGATCTTCGATCTGGAAATCCCGGGCGAGGCTCAGTCAGCCTCAGTCCGCATCGTTACCGCCCGCTGGTACACGCCCAAGGAACGGACCGTCGAGTTCGTAGGCCTCCAGCCTGACATCGAGGTCAAGACCACGATTGAGCAGTATGAGCGGGAGGAGGATCCGGTGCTGGAGCGGGCGATGGAGGAGGTGAGATAGCAATAATTTTTTGTTAGTCGAGAACAGCGGAAAGCAAGATTCTATCTGGTATTCCGCTGTTTTTTTGTGTATACTTAAGAGACAGCACGAATGTATTTTCGTGTGTATTTTGTGTGGCAATGAATTTTTTTAGAGGGATGGATGTCTGAACAAGAAATGACGCTAGCGGTGATATTTGAGGCAGGAGCAATTCCTAACGTCCGCACCATCGATAATTTAGAAAGACGGTGGCATGATTCGTTGCAAGCTGAACAATGCCTGATCGAGCAGGATCTTACAGCGCTGCAACGAACGTACGGGGAGGGGATAATTGAAACACTTATGACAGTTGATGTTCGTTTCCATGAACTCGTGATAAGAAATATGGCAAGGATGTCTCCAGCAAAGCAAGACCTTATTATGGCTGCGAGTACGCGACTGGTCAGACCGTATGACTGCGACGAGCAGACGATGCTAGATCGGGGGCACCTCGCTGGTGAGTTGTATCAGGCAATATCTGATGCGTTTCAAGAGTTCAAACTGGAGAAGGATGAAATTTTCCCAAATGAAGGAGTTGTTAAAGAAAAAATAATACATTTTGTTCGGTTGTTTCCAACGATATATGGTCGATATGGATGTAGTCTGCACTATGGGTTATTGATGACGGATCGTGTGAGTGCGAGAGAGTTAGATGAGATTATGCGAAATTATATACAAAATATTGGCAGTACATTGAGTGTATCTCAGTTTGACCCAGAAATACTGGAAACAGTATTGCGTATGGCTTCAGCGCCAGACATGCGGTACCCGCAGGGGAGAGCGGATTTATTAGCTGAGGTTGATACTGCCTTTTTAGGAGTATCTCGAGAACCGGAAAAAGCGGACAAACTGGATTGTGCTGTACCCTCTCAACGATTGGTGGAAATGATGGCTGAGGGAGGAACAAGGGCACGTGCTGTGTTGTTACTGCTCCTTCGGGAGGCATACGATTTCAGCAAAAAGAACTCCTATCTTGCCATGCTTGCTTCGCATGGATTGGGGATAATACAGGATTTTTCTTTAGCGATACTGCCTCATATCGAACTGGTACCTTTAGCAGGTGATAACCAGTCGTGGTTTGGGTTTCAGCTGGGAAAGGTTCTCGCAGACTCTTCAGATAATATTCGTGAATTTGACCTAGCTCTTCGTTCTAAATGGACTGCGGTCAGTGATTCATTCAGACTGGCTGTTGAATTATGTCGTGTACAGCAAGGCACAGAGGCTTATTTTTTGCGAGAGGAAGTATGGGAAAGCGCAGAGCAGCCACTCGAGGAAGTGAGCGAGCTACCCGAGGCAGGAACTGAAAACCGGATTGTTCTGTTATGCTTTGATAAAAAAGTAGACATGCTGCTGCCGATATATACCTGGATCAAGACAACGAATGAGCAGAGACAGTATGCATTCTGGCCGGATGAGTCCGGGTACACCTTTCTACCGGAAAAAAGGTGGATAGAGGAATTCCGAAACGATCCGGATAATAATCATTTGATTATTGTCTGGTCATTGGCAGAGGGGCAACCCTCGCTGGTTCTCTCCGATTACGCAGGACATATCGAACGATTGATAATCGGGTTGAACAGAGGTGAACGTCGCATTGTCGCTTTAGTAGAACAAATCAATGAAGGAGGTCAGGCGACACAGGACGCGATTGAAACCTTGGTTGATGCAGTGGAAGCAAAACCACCTTTGAAACCAGAACAGTGGGAAGACAGCTGGATACGCACACAGCAGGTTATCGGTCTGATGCAGGAAAATCTGAGGGGAATAGGGACGTCAGAAACGCAAGCACGCTTTCTGTGCTATGCCATCGTACGTCAAGCCTGGATAATCGCCACACAGCGCTGTCGGGTACCCGATGAGTTACCTGTTGATTATGATCTGGTAGCTAATATCGAGTCAGAGGTGATTAGTACGCTTGAGACAATGGTGCAAAATCGTATCATGCCTGATGATGTTACCTGTTGGTTTCTGCTGGAAATCTATGCATCTTCCAGCGACTGGCCTGATGATATCAGGGAACGATTCCATGCTGTGATTGTACAGATTCAGCGATTGATTCTCGAAGATACCAGCGAAGGGGCAAAAACCATTCGCACGAGTCTGAGAGAGCGGTTGATGAATGTGATGAGGAGCGGTTCCACTCAGGAACGATATGCGCTGCTTTTATTCATGTTAGATGGTGTCTATGATTTACGTGCTGGGAACGCATTCCAGCAATTAATGCAGGAAGCATCAGTTGCTGAAAAACAACAACTACCCGCGCTGGTCAAACAGTCCATTCAAAATGTGAGAGAAACAACAGATGGCTTGGGTATAGACCCCATGCAAATCATCGCCATGTCGGTTTTGGGTTTGGTGCGTGTTTTATATACTGATGAGAGAGCGATGGTTAATCTGGTGTCCATGATACCAGAAGGCGATGATATGCGGTATGTTATTGTGTCTCTGGCAGATGTCATGAGGCGAGAACATGATTTGCCATCATTTGTTTCCGACGCACCCGATGTTTCCGATGCACTCGATCTATCCGATGTGCCTGATGTGCCTGAGCTGGGACAAAGACAGGCAGTATTACTAGCTATGGAAAAAGAGAGAGATGTTCATTTACTCATGACAGATGTATTAAAAACAGAATCAGGTTTAACATTTAAAAAACCCGATGAGTGGGTATATGAGCCTGATTGGATGTCTGCAGCTGCTTTTTATGAAAAAGCGATGCAGGAATTGCCAGGAGTCTTGCCATTTTGGGCGGCTGACACTGCTTATGATTTGACCAAATCAATTGGGACGCTTAATACGAGACTACGCGCAGCTTTGATGCCGAGGAGAATTACAGCTGCTGTATTGCGCGCAGATCAGCGAAAAGCCCGTGCTCAACAAAAAACAATGCAACAAATACTAGATGAACAATTAGGACGAAACCCACCACCTGTATCAAGATTAGATTTTGAAGCTGGCACAAAAAAAAGTCCTGTAGAAGTGGCGGTAGAAGCAGCTCGTAAACTTTGTGTCGTACTTGCTGATGGCTCGGAGCGTCAGGATGTAGGACGCATGTACGACGAAGTATCGGGCTATCTGACTCAGCCGTTTGCTGCAGCGCCCCGTGAGTATTATAAAGCTCAACGCCTGTCTTTTGAACGATCGCAATTTCTATTGGCCACCATGCTTGCTGGAAATAAAGATGGGAAGAAAAAACCAGCGGATGCTGATATGCAGAGATTAGATACGGCTTTGAATCAATCCATTAAAGCATTCAAGCGCTCGCATTCAGCAACTCCAGAGCAAGCGATGAACTTGTATGCGCAGGCTTGTTTTATAGCACCATCAGAAAAATGTCCAGCGTTAGATGTTGTGAGGACATTGTGGGATAGCATGTTAAAGCAAGAAGCTGATTGGAGGCTTGTTCATTTTTTTACAGCAATCGCACGATGTGGAAGGAATGTCGAGCAACTTGGGATTTCAAATTCTGGCGCGGACTTTAGTGCTGTTGTGCTGCGGATGCAAAGCGATCTAGATACAATCAATGTTTATCATAAAACAGTAATTGAAGATCGAGCAGAATTGCCAGTGGTTTATACCAGTATAGGGTATATATATCGCTATTTCGAAATAAGTCCAAAGCTTCCATTATTGGCAATTGACAAAATTGCTATCATACCTCGATCGGTAGCTGATATTTGGACTAAAGCTTGCGACTTGCGGAACACGATCGAAAATGATTTAAAATCATATTTTACTAAACCCAAACATTCTCGCACCGATACACGCAAGCGGGAGCTACGATTGTTGATTCTGCAGGATGCCAGTGAAAAAGCAGTCAGAATACGTACTGCGTATCCTGATTTTTTCACAACTGACTGGTTTGCGGATGACTGTCAGGAGCAGTTGCGGTTTGCAACGGCAATTAGCGGTTTACAACCTGAGCAATCTACGAGTATTACAGCAATTTTTTCTGGTGTTTGGAACGGTATCCCCGCAGTCAATCAACAGGGTGAAGCCGATGCTATCGACAGTTTGGACGGTAATGCCATTCAAAAAGCTGACGAGGTGT
>JAKQHK010000041.1 GCA_029573015.1 bacterium | reverse complement strand
CTGCTTTTTCTGTTTTGTCTTGGAGAGGTGGTGATTTCCGCGTACCGACTGCACCTGAGCGCCAATCAGTTCTGGGGCAAAATGCTCGGCCAGGCAGTATTCCTCGGTTCAATCGCTCTGCTGATCCAGGCGATCTTCATCGATACGTTTGTTTCATCGAAAATCATGTCCATCTTTTGGCTGCTGGTCGGCGTGATGAGTTCGTATCGCGTTCAGATGCGCGAGCAAACGGTTGGTACCCAGCATTAATAAAAAAAAGTCTTTGTGGTATTATGCCGTCAGATTATGAGGGAGGATGTATGTTTAAACAACGAGATGCCAAAGTCAATTTCCCTGAGATAGAACAGCAGGTGCTGGATTTTTGGGAAAAGCAGCAGATTTTTGAAAAAAGCATCAAAAACCGGGCAAAAGCACCGATTTTCAATTTTTACGACGGGCCGCCGTTTGCCACCGGTCTGCCGCATTATGGTCATATCCTTGCCGGTGCGATCAAGGATGCCATACCCCGCTACAAGACCATGAAGGGCTTCAAAGTCGAGCGGCCGAACGGCTGGGACTGCCATGGTCTGCCCGTGGAATACGAGATTGAAAAAGAATTGAATATCTCGGGCAAGCCGGAAATTGAAGTCATGGGGGTGGAGAATTTCAACAAAGCCTGCCGCGGTATCGTATTCCGCTACACGAGCGAGTGGGAGAAGACGATCAAGCGCATGGGGCGCTGGGTGGACTTTGAGCATTCCTATGCCACCATGAACCGGGATTACATGGAGTCCATTTGGTGGGTATTCAAACAGATATGGGATAAAGATCTTATTTATCAGGATTACCGCAGTACCTGGTACTGCCCGCGGTGTGGTACTCCGCTTTCAAATTTCGAGGTCAATCAGGGTTACAAGGATAATGTTCAGGATCCCTCGGTGTACGTAAAACTTCAGCTGGAGGATGATCCTAACACCTTCCTCCTCATCTGGACCACGACGCCCTGGACGCTGCCGGGAAATTCTGCGGTGGCAATAAATCCTTCCCTCGAGTACGTGAAGATTAAGCTGGGGGATAGGGTTCAGGGTTCAGGGGATAGGGAGTTGACGGATGCGGAGATCGCATCCGTGGGTCAACAGTTCATCCTGGCGCGGGAGCGTCTGTCGGTCATCGAACAGCCGTATGAAATCGTCAAGAAGCTCAAGGCCAAGGATCTCAAAGGCAAAAAGTACCGTCCAGTGTATTCGTTCATACCAACCGAAAAGAAGGCCTACTACGTAGCGGAAGCGGATTTTGTCAGCGCTGATGATGGTACGGGCATTGTGCATATGGCCCCGGCGTTCGGCGAGGATGATTTCAATCTTGGTAAGGAACTTGATCTGCCAGTTTTTCGCACAGTCGACGAGGAAGGCCGTATGTCGCCGGAGGTGACCCAGTGGGCCGGTACGTTCGTCAAGCAGGCTGATGACCTCATCAAGGAGGAGTTGACCAAACGGGAACTGCTCTATAAACATGGAACCATCCGGCATACCTATCCGTTCTGCTGGCGGTGCGACAGCCCCCTGCTCAACTATTCCCTCAAGACCTGGTTTGTCCGGGTGACTGCTATCCGCGAGCAGCTGATCGAGAACAACCAGAAGATACAATGGGTCCCCGGGCACATTCGGGACGGGAGATTCGGCAAATGGCTGGAAAGCGTCCGCGACTGGAATATCAGCCGCAACCGCTACTGGGGTACGCCTTTGCCTATCTGGGAGTGCGAAAGCTGCGGGACATTTGATTGCGTGGGCAGCATTGCCGAGTTGAAAGAAAAGGCAGCCTACGGGTCAGTGGATGCGGTAACGGATCTCGATTTGCATCGTCCCTATATCGATGAAATCAAGCTTACCTGCCCGAAATGCGGCAAGCCCATGCATCGCATCGAGGAGGTGCTCGACTGCTGGTTTGAATCCGGTTCCATGCCGTATGCGCAGCAGCACTACCCGTTTGAGCGCAAGGAGGAGTTTGAGGATAACTTTCCGGCTGACTTCATTGCCGAGGGCATGGACCAGACACGCG
>JAKQHK010000117.1 GCA_029573015.1 bacterium | reverse complement strand
ACTAACCGCTCAGGCGCCTCCCGCAGATTAACTGCTTCGGGATTGGGAGCAGGAAGATGATCAGAAAGAACCGTTTCATCTGAAGCCGGGACAATGTCAACCTCTGCCCCTTTGACGCGATAGCACAGCCGGAACAGTGTCTCATCGTTGATGTTGCCCTCGTCATACAGTTCAAAAACCCGGGCAAGTATTTTATTGGATATATCAACAAAATCAGGGACTGATGGTCCTTTTTCTGATTCTTCCCGCTGAAAAATCTTCTTGAAAAGCATGCGATAACCTCTCAAAAAAAAACTCCCCCTATGCCGTGTAAAATCATCCGTTGATCCTGGCAAGCCAGGTGGGAACCCGCACTTCCAGACCAAAGTCTGAAAAGATATAAGGTCAGCCCGTAGAGATTGTGTTGGTTCAAACGAAGTATTCACACGTGCACAAAAGGAGCATCGCCACTATAGCACAAACTGTTAAAAACAACAACGGAAAAATGTCAGGCGCCCAGCACCAACCGGTAAAAAATATTAAGAACAAACCGGTATACCGGCTCGAAGAAAAAAATGATCGCCAGCATGATCCACAGGTAATTTTGGGAATGCCGCAACTGGGTCAGCTGATAGGCTAGTTTTGCCGGCAGGAGACCGACGAAAATTTTGTACCCGTCCAGCGGTCCGAATGGCAATAAGTTAAAGACTGCCAGCCCGACATTGATGTTAATCAGGATAAACACAAGCTGAACCATGAGCGAAGTCATGGGGAACAGCTGGAACCGCAATCCCAGACCAAACAGGACTGCCAGTAACAAATTCGAAAGCGGGCCTGCCAGACTAACGAGTGCGACACCGCGACGTCCATGCCTGATCTGGGTCGTGTTCACCGGCACGGGCTTCCCCCAGCCGAAACCGACCAGCAGGAGCATGAGAAAGCCGATTTTATCGACATGTACGCTCGGATCCAGTGTCAGCCGGCCGCGCAAACGCGGCGTCGGATCGCCCAGCAGCGATGCACTCAGGGCATGGCTGTATTCATGGATGGCGATCGCGATGACGATTGCCACCAGCACGAAGATAAAAGCGATACCGCTGACCCTGCCTCCGAGAAAATCAAGCAGCATGGTGTACCTGCCCTCGGTAAAAAACTCAAACTAGAGAGTTTTCAAACATTTCGCACATAGCTTCAGCTTCTTTTTCTGGCCGTCGATGACGACGGTCTTGTTCTGCAGATTGGGCTTGAAGCTTTTCTTGGTGCGGTGCTTGCTGTGCGGCACCGCATTTCCGGTCTGAAACCCCTTACCGCACATATCACAACGCATGGCCATACACGACTCCTCATCACTAAACTGAACATGGTTAAAAGTAATACTGTCACCTGATCAAACAAGAGGGGCAAATCCCATCTTAGTCCAAAAAGCATCGAGATACTCACGGAATTCCTGCCCCCACTGCAAATCAACCGGCGTGAGCAAGGATGCATGCGAGGGGGGTAATTTACCGCGCACCTCACCCTCCCACTGATCCCGGATGCGGGCAATCACCGGATGAATACCGCTATCGAATAACTGTTCTACAACCGTACCTTCGTGATCACTGACCGGTTTGACGATATCAACTTTGCCGATCGGGGTGATACGAGCAGCATTGCCGGCATAACCGAGCGCAACTATGGTCCCTGAACGAATGTCCTCGAAGGAAATATCCCCTTCCCGGGACTGCAGACCAAGCGCCGGAGCCATATGCTCGATCAGATACCGGAGAACCGTCCCGCCGAGACGATTGACACGCATGGGTGGATAAATA
>JAKQHK010000086.1 GCA_029573015.1 bacterium | reverse complement strand
CTTTGGCAGTATTGCGCAGTATACTGACGCCGGACGATGTTGTTCTCATCGAAGGTCGAATCCCGAGCCATATTGCTGCGTATCTGCTTTCGTCTGTTGATCCTGCCTGTACTTCATGCGGAACAGTATCATGAGACCGATCGCTATATCACTTTCACCCAATACATTCATGCGTGATGTCTGGCAGGCGTTTCGCCTGCTGCTGACACCGCACCGCTGGGTGCATGGCTCGGCAGTGTCCCGGCTGGAACAGCAGATAGCCCAAGACCTGGGTGGCGGACAGGCGTTTGGCTTTGACAGCGGAAGGTCGAGCTGGTATGCGATACTGCAAGCTCTTGATCTGCAGACGGGAGATGAAGTTCTTGTTCAGGCATTTACCTGCGTGGTTGTTCCGAATCCGGTGATCTGGAGTGGAGCCACGCCGGTCTACGTTGATATTCTGCCAGACACTTTGAACATGGATCCGGCAGATCTTGAACGTAAAATTACTGGACGCAGCAGGGTTGTCCTCATACAGCATACGCTCGGCAAGCCTGCGGATATGGGCGCGATTATGCGCATCGCCCGCAAACATAATTTAATCGTCATCGAGGACTGCGCGCACTCACTCGGGGTACAAGCCGAAAATGAACACGGAGTCATGCAGAAGGTTGGCACATTCGGCAGGGCAGCTTTTTTCAGCTTTGGGCGTGACAAGGTGATTTCCAGCGTGTTCGGCGGGATGGCGTTTACAGCTGATGAAGCACTAGCGGAGCGTTTAGGCGTTTATCAGAAATCACTCGTTTATCCGAAACGACGCTGGATAGTGCAGCAGCTTTTGCATCCAATTTTGTTTTCCGTTATCTTGCCGCTTTATTTTTCCGGAATAGGCAAGGCGTTGCTCGTGCTCTTTCAAAAGTTGGGGTTGCTTTCCAAGGCAGTATACGGATGCGAAAAAAGCGGAAAGTGTCATCCGAGCATGCCCAAACGTCTGCCTAATGCTCAGGCCGAACTTGCGCTCAGTCAGTATGAGCGTTTGGCATTGTTTACCGCGCGGCGGCAGGAGCTGGCGGTGATGTACCGGGAAAAGTTAAAAGATTTACCGCATGCATGCCTGTTGCCGGCACAACCGGGCGAGGTGCCTTTGCGTTTTCAGCTTATGGTTGAGGCGGGCATATCCACAAGCCATTTGCGTCATTGCGCCCAACAACACAATATATTGCTTGGTGACTGGTATTCGCCGGCAATTGCTCCGGGCGGGGTGAATTACCAGAATATTCATTTCAAGGCATTTCAAACTCCGCGGGCGTGTGAGGCAGCTGACCGGGTGGTTAATCTGCCGACTTATCCGAAGATGCTGGATGATGATATTGAGCGCGTGGTTGCTTTTTTGCGCGATTATATGAACACCTACCATGGCGGACGGGTTCGCGAAGTAACCGACAGAAATGCCTGGGATACGTTTGTAAAAAAACACTCTCCGAATATTTTTCTGCAGTCCTGGGATTTTGGGCAGTTTCACGCCGAGATGGGGGATAGGCCGTACTACGTTGGCGTGTTCGAGGGGGAGACAATCATCGCTGTGGCCTTGGTTATCCTCATCAGGGCGAAACGCGCTGTGTACTATGCCTGCGCCGCAGGTCCTATCCTTGATCGTGAAGCCTATCCGCAGACTGATGTCGGAGAACCGGTAGAAATTACCATAATCCGTGAAATCACCGATTTTCTCAAGAAACGAGCCGAGTTGAACGATGCAAGTTTTCTTCGTTGGCGGCCTGGCATGCCAAAAAGCGAAGAAACCGAGTCGCATTTCCGCAAGCTCGGCTTTCGTCAGGCGCCCCTGCATCTGCATGCCGAGCGCACCTGGGTGCTGGACGTCACCCCTGATGAGGAAACATTACTAAAAAATATGAGAAAAAATACACGTTACGCGGTCAGACGTGCAGAAAAAGACGGGGTGACGGTTCGCAAAAGCGTTAGTCCGGAGGACGTGCAGATTCTTTTTGACTTACAGCAGGAGACAGTCGAACGTCAGAAGTTTGTACCGTTTTCGCTTGAGTATTTTCAAAAACTCAGCAAGGCGTTTAACCCCCCTCATGAATTCTCCCCCCTTATCAGGGGGGGAGTAGATCGGGAAGGTGCAGATGGCGAGGGAGTCACTGATGGAGCGGTTATGTTCACAGCAGAGTATGAGGGTAAGCCGATTGCTGCGGCGATGATTAATTATTATGGCGATATGGCGGTCTACCATTACGCTGCCTCAGCATCACAGTATGCCAAGTTGCCTGGGGCGTATATCATCCTTTGGGAAGCGATCAAGGAGGCCAAAGCGCGTGGATGCCGCTACTTTAACTTTTGGGGAATTGTTGGGGACGATCAGGAATCGCATCCCTGGCATGGACTTTCACGCTTCAAAAAAGGCTTTGGGGGCGAGGAGGTCTGGTATCTGCATGCACAGGATTATCCGCTCAGCTGGCGCTACTGGATCAATTGGGCGATCGAGCGGTATCGCAAGTGGAAGCGAGGACTTTAGACAACACACGTATAATCTATTATATCGTTATAGCTCGTTAGTGCTGGTTAGGTCGTGTTATGGCGTTATAACTCATTAAACGGTATCTATCATGAATCGATTCGATATGCAAAGAAAAGATGTGTATTGGGTAGGGATAGTGCCGCTGCTGTTGATTATTATCTGGTTCATCTCTCAACTAATGGCAAGTTACCGCACTGGTAGCATCGCTGATCCTGCCAATAAGCCTGAGTCAGTCGGCATCGCCGAAGGCAACTATTGGTTTGACGAGGCGATTGGTTACGGATCGGCGT
>JAKQHK010000064.1 GCA_029573015.1 bacterium | reverse complement strand
GACGTTCTTCCAGGGAAACATTAATAAGTTCTTCTTCGTACACCGGTGAGTCAGCCTGCGGATTATCAGGCCGGAGCAACCTGACCTCAATGACATCATCGATCTGGAATTGCTGCATGACTTCCACCAAGCTGTTATCCGCAGTCAGCAATTCATCGTCAAGGGCTAAAATAATATCACCAGCCAGGATGCCCGCCTTTTCAGCCGGTCCGTCATAAACAACATTATTGATGTAGGCTCCCTCTTCAGTCGGCAGGTCATTGGCCAAAGATATGTCTTTGGTCAGCTGCACATACTCGACTCCCAGCCAGGGACGTACGATGCTTCCATGGACGAGATAGCTTTCTATGGCAACTTTGGCATCATCGACAGGTATGGCAAACCCGATATTCTCTGCTGAGCCACTCGCGATCGCTGAATTGATGCCGATCACCTGCCCCTCGGCATTGAGAAGCGGTCCACCGCTGTTGCCCTGATTAATGGCTGCATCAGTCTGGATGACATTAAGCAGCAGTTCCTGGCCGGACGTCCCGCTGCTGGCGCTGATCTGACGCCCCAACGCACTGATGACTCCAACGGTCACTGTATTGTCAAACGTTCCCAAAGCATTGCCAATAGCAATGGCAAGCTGCCCGGGAACCAGTTGGCTGGAATCCCCGAGTTCCACTTCTCCGATCTCCATATCAGCAGGGATATCAACCTGAATGATCGCCAGATCATTGGCAGGATCAAGAGAGACATTGTCCTGGGTAAAAGGAATTTCCTCACCACTGGCAGTAAGAATCTTATATTCCGCTACTTCTTCCACGACATGACGATTGGTCAGAATCAATCCCTGCTCCCGGTCAATGACGAAACCGGTACCGGCAAAATCATCTTCATAAATCCGGTTAAAGAAAAAATCCTGAACCTGTACAGTCCCGATAATACTCACAACCGCCGGCTGAGCTTTTTCCACTGCTGCAGTGACAGCCGAGTTTTCCTCAACCGTTACCTGAACAACATCCTTGTCACCCGCTTTCATCTGTACCTGAGCGAGAAAGTCACTGATCGGTTTAAGCTGTTTGGCTATGGCAGGATCCTTGACGGCGAGATAGTAGATCCCGCCGGCAACTGCCCCGCCACTCAGTGCTCCAATGATCATGCTTATGATGATAACCTGTACCAGGGAAGTACCCCGCTTTACAACTGGTGCAGGAGGTAAGGTCTGTTGCGGTACTTGACTATTTTGGGTTTTTTGGACATCCATAATCCCTCCTCTTCTAAGTTCTCCCTTTATATTGATAGCCACTAACCTGCATGCTTATTGACTGCATAGTACTCGTCATAACGACGGTAACCAGCGCACCTGCAGCAGAATAATCGCCAGCATACCCAGTGATACCACCGCATGTTCGATGACAACCGCTCTGGTAAGATTTTTTTTAAAATACTGCTGGATAATGCCGGTGAGGAAATATTGACCGATAAGCATGACAAACCCGGTCACCAAGTAGCCGAGTGGCCAGAAAAAAAGGCAGAAGAACAGCATGCTCAGCAAAAAAGCAGCCAAACAGGCATACAGTACTGAATAGCTGATATGTGCACTGCTCCACCAGAAAATACTCTGAAAAAAAAGCAGAAAACTGACAATAAATGCGATCCCCACTCCCAAAGCCAGATGCACATCCAGCTGAAAAAGATAGCTGTAATAGATATACCCGGTCACCAGACTGAACACGTTGAGGATGATGCGCCCCACATGATTGGGCAGCCGCCGGTAGAGCTCAAGGGCGCTCAGACTGATAAACAACAGATAAAACACGATCATCCCGAAAAAACCGACCACTGGCAGCAGTGGACTCGATGCCTGACGCAGGAAATAGGCAGTACCGCTGTAAAGCAATACCGGCTGGATGAGCAACGCGTAGAGTTCGAGACGTTTGGGGTCAGGCGGGAATGGCAGTTTCAGAACCCAGAGGCTGCCGAGAAGCGGTATGACAAACATCGGAACTGCCAGCCAGATGGCTAACTGGGCATCGCTTGTCGTATACACGAGCAGTCCCAGGCTAAGTATAATAGCCAGGGCTAATGATTCCTTGCGCTGGACCTGTTGTACCTGAGTGGTCATCACATGCTCCGCAAACGCTGTACCCGTTCACCGATAGGCGGATGGGTACTGAATAAACTGTTCATGGCGCTGGCATGATCCTTCAGGGGGTTGACGATATAGAGATGCGCCGTGGCTTTATTGGCTGCCTCGAGTGGCTCGCGGTCACCGGCTATTTTTTCCAGAGCCCGCGCCAGACCTTCGGGATAACGGGTGATCAGGGCTGCCGATGCATCTGCCAGATACTCCCGCTGACGTGAAACCGCCAGTTTAATCAGGGTAGCAATCAGGGGTGCAACTACGGCGAGCACAATACCGACGATCATGAGGACTAATTGAACCTGTCCCCCTCCCCGGTTTTCATCCCGCTTCCGGCTGCGTCCTCCCCAGAAGGTAAAACGAAGAATCCAGTCGGACAGCAGGCTGATCACGCCGACAAGAACCACAGTCAGCGTCATAACCAGCATGTCATAATTTTTTACATGCGCCATCTCATGAGCGATGACTCCTTCAAGCTCCCGTTTGTCGAGCTTCATGAGCAACCCGGTCGTCACGCAGATAACCGCATGCTCCGGATTGCGACCGGTCGCAAAGGCATTCGGGGCGGTATCATCAATCACATACACCCGCGGACGGGGTAATCCGGTAGCAATACACAAATTTTCCACGATCTGATAGAGCTGCCAGTCGCTCTCGAGGCTTACTTCTCGCGCCTGGCTTATGGCTAGGACGATCTTGTCAGAATAATAGTAGCTGAAAAAAGCAGAAAAAATTGCCATGATAAACGCCAGGGTTACACCCATACCTGCATCGCCGGTTATTTGCCCGAAAACCCAACCGAGAAAGGTAACCGCTCCGATAAAACAGGCGATGAGCAGATAGGAACGCCTCTTGTTTGCCGCAATTTCAGTATAAATGCTCATGAATTATCCGTGTTGAACAGTTAAGAACAGTTGTACTTTAGCACGAGTCTCCCTATCCGGCAACGTGCGTTGCCCAAGGGATCAGACACTAAAAAGACACAGGAACGGACCTTTCCGGCATCAGCCGGAAAGGTCCGTTCCTAACGCAAACCGGCATATTATTCGCGTATCTGGATATAGATATCTGATGTTTGCACGTCGCCATCAGCAACACTGTAGATCACCATACCTTTTAAAGGTTCGATCTGCGCATTGATCTCTTCCAGCTTGGCCAGCTGTGCATCCATATCATCCAGGCTGGTTGTCATGCTCTCCAGGATAAAATTTTCACTTTCCCCGTACTGTTCCCGTATCGCCTGCATCTGCTGGACAAGCATATCTTTGGCGATAATCATGATATTCTCAACCATCTGCATGGTTGCTTCCCGGCTCATATAGCCAAAACTGAAAAGATCGCCAGGTATCCCTTCGGTCAATTTCTGATAGGTAGCATCATCAGCCAGACTGTCTGCTGTGCCAGCGATCACATCGAGACTTGCGTGGATGCCGCTCACATCGCTGCAGATGATCAACAAATCATCCGTCAACGCGTACGCCAGATTCAGATAATCCACCGGATAATCAGGAACCTCGGCGAGAATAAGCGGATTTATCGTCCAGACTGTAGCCCCGGCATATGGTTCCGAAACCACCAGATCAGGAAACATCGCTTTGGCTGCCGCGATTTCGGCTTCAGTCACCTGCCGCCCGGCCGGTATGCTTGACTGGATGATTTCGTCAGTGAGCAGATCAAGTCCTTTATCGATATTTTTCTGCATCTGCGCTGTATCACTCACGGCGAACAGCAGGGTAAGCGTCGGCACCTGTTCTCCTGCCCAGAAACCCATAGCATACGGCCCGTCAAGCAAATCGAGCAGTTCAGTATCAACATCAAAGTTGTAGGGATCCTTCTTCAGCATATCCTTGAACTGATTGATCTGGTCAATCGCATCTGCGTCAGTAACCCCGAGTTGCTGGATCAAACTGTCAACATACTGTTTGATACTGTAGCTTTCCATGTAGAAAACCGCATCAGCCGGCACCTGCTCAACAAGTGCAGGGGTAAACGATGGCATTTGTGCTGCAAGACCAAGCTCTTCTGCTTTCTCGTTATCTGTCTGCACGCTCATTTTGATACGTATACCTTCATCTTCTGCCACAAGCACGCCACCCATGTAGCCGAGCATCTCGGCATAATCATTCCAGAAATCCTCTCCCAGCGCTGCCGTACCAAGCTGGGGAGTGTCCATGCTTTCCCCAATCAGTTGCATATACGAACCCATATCCATATACAACTGCCCAAGGCTATCCTGGGGTAACTCGGCTTTAACCTGCTGATACTTTTCATTCTGGGCAAGATATTCGCCGTCATCGCGATGGTTATGGATTATTTGCTTGATGAGCTCCTCGGTGCTCGTCATAACAAAATAATCACCGATCACTGCCACGAAGGTATCCTCGGTTTCCTCTTCATCATCAACCGTGGCAATAATTTTTATCCCTTTATACTGGCGCTCGGAAACCTGTGGCGCATCATCATCTTCTTCACGGTCTTTGGTAGCCTTGGCCACCCACTTGTCCAAAAAATCGTCTACTGCTTTATGATCGGCAATTTCCGCGATGATGCCACCCACAAACGGAGTCTCGGAATCATTCAAATTCACGCCTTCCAGATCCATGAAGATACCGGCATAATCTCCAAGCCATGCCTGAACATCATCCCAGCCGATCACCTCCTCCGCATCCTCGTCTCCATCCCCGCTCGCCAGCTCTTCTTTCAAATTTTCCTCCCATGTTTCAGCCTCAGGAAAAAGCTGCCAGAGCGCCTGCAACTTTTTAACCTGATCAAGCTCGGTACTCACCCCTGCATGGATATATATATCTGCCGAAGCAGGCACCAGCTCGTCCATCTCATGCTCCGGTGTGAGTGCCAGAGTATCGAGCAGCGCCGGGAAAGGAAAATCACCGAGAACCGGCAGAGATCCCTTGAACGCCCAGACTCCGCCCAGTCCGAGGAGCAATACTATAACTGCTCCAATGAGAATTCCCAGCGTTTTCAGGTTGCTGCGCTGCGCTGGCGGAGATGCAGACGCACCGGATACAGCAGTGGACGCTGTCTGAGTGACCGGCGTTGCAGCACCTGATGGGGATTCCCCCTCAGCTGTTGGTTTACCTTCTGGCTGCGCTGTTGCATTGGTAACCGCTTTACCTGCACCTGTGATTTCTTCCTGAACAACCCGCTGCCCGCAGGCATTGCAGAAAGCACGCTGTTCTTCCACCTCGGCGCCGCATTTTGTACATTTCATGACCGTCTCCCGCTAATAAACGTATAGAATCTAAAAACATATTGCCAAATCTCGTGCTAGAGGTCAAGGCGACCGTCCTGCAAACGCGCTACCCGATCACTGATGCGCTTCGCCTCTTCCGGATCATGGGTTATATACATCGCTGGCAGATTGGTCTGCTGGATAAAAGTACGTAATTCTCTCAGTAAATGTGTCTTGGTGTCAACATCCAGGGAGCTCATCGGTTCGTCGAGCAATAATAAGCGCGGCGAGAGCGCAAGACAGCGGCCAAAAGCCACCCGCTGCTGCTGACCGGCTGAAAGAGTATGCACCGCCCGATGCTCAAAACCAGCCAGATGTACGAGTTCAAGCAATTCAGCTACCCGTTCCTTGATTTTCTCTCGCGGCCAGTGCCGCAGACGCAGGCCAAAAGCGATATTGCCGGCAACATTCAGATGCGGAAACAAGGCAAATCCCTGAAACATGAACCCGATCTCGCGTTTCTCGGGTGCTAAATCAGTAATATCCCTATACTCTATGATCACCCGGCCGCTATCAGCCTGCTCCAGTCCCGCTATAATACGCAGCAAGGTCGTTTTCCCGGTGCCGGATGGTCCAAGGAGCGCCACGATTTCCCCGCGCTCCATCTCAAGACTGATACTATCCAGATAACTGATGCCGGCATATGCCTTGCTGATCGACTGCAACTGTACATAGCTCATGATGCGCCTTAAAAAAAAGCTAGATGATGCCCTACTGATGAAAAATCTGAACTTAAGCGAAATACTACGAATCATGCACGGCATGCTGCACCGACCCGATCTGGTAAGTTTTCGGCTGTCGCAACCGCTCAATGAGCAGCATACCTGTGAACGAGACGCCTGCCAGAATCGAACTCATCGCCAGCGCCCTACCGAAATTAAGACTGCCTGGCTGGGAGAGGTATTTACTGATGCCAACCGTCAGGGTTGCATTATCCGGCCGGCTGACCATAAGCGCTGCTCCGAATTCGCCGAGGGACAGCAGGCAGACATAGGATACTGCGATAGCAAGTGCCTGCCGAATAAGCGGCAAGACTACATACCGCATACGCTGCCAGCTCGTCGCTCCCAGCACTTGTGCTGCTTCCAGAACTGTCGGTTCGATCCGCTGGTACGCCGGATACAGCGTCGCTAAGGCAAAAGGAAACCCTATAACCGCATGCATGATGATGATGAGCGAGCGGCTGGCAAAAAGCGGTGACGGCACGATCAACGCAGAGAGAAGGTAACCGAGACCGAGCACCACCGCGGAAACCCCAAGAGGCAGGGAAGCGATGATCTGCACGCTCTGTGCTAGCCATGACACCGCTTTATGCCGCTTGCGAAAGGAGATATCAGCAATGACGACCAGCATAGCGAGGAAAACAGCAAGCAGTGCCGCTCCTCCGGCAATCAGAAAGGAATTGCGGAAGTAAACAAACGGGGAAAGAAAAAAAAGCGAACCGGTCGTATTGGTAAACAGCGCTGCATAGCGGTCCAGCGTGAATCCGTTTTCAGTATAAAATGACCGGAAAACCAAAACAAAAAACGGCAGGAAAACCACCAGTACGATTATGCCAAGCAGCAACCGGACCAGACGATGCTGCCCGGATCCGGACAAGCGTCTGCGGGGATAATTCTGGCCGCGTTCCAGCAGCTGCCAGCGGAATTTGCGTTGCAGGAACAGATACACCGCACCGGCAAACAGGGTAAGGATCAGCTGTATGAACGCAAGAGCAGCTGCGATATCCATATGCAGCAGCTGAGTAGTCTGACGGTAGATTTCTACCTCTATACTGCTGAATGAACTTCCGCCCAGTAGCAGGATCACTCCGAACGAACAAAAACAGTAGAGAAATATAAGCAGGGCAGCTCCGGCAAGCGCAGGTACCATCAGCGGCATATGCACGAACCGAAACCGTTGCCAGTGATTTGCTCCGAGAACTGCAGCTACCTCCCGATACTGCGGACTTAACCGTTCCCAGCTTTCCCCCGCTATCCTGACTACAATACCGATGTTATAGAGCACGTTGGCGAGAATTATCAGCCATACGGTCTCATAGAGCGGGAGCCAGCCAGCAAACAAGCCGCCCCGGGCAAACAGCGCTCGCATGGCAACCGCCATAACGACCGTGGGCATGACGAAAGGAACCATGATCAGGGTACGGAACAGCCGCTTACCCCGGAAATCATACTGGGCTGTCACATAGGCAAGCGGCAAACCGATAAGCAAACAGATAATCGTGCTCACTGCTGCCTGCCAGACAGTAAACCAGATCACTCCGCGGTAGTAATCATCTGCCAGCACGGCAAACACCTCCTGCACCTGGAAGCCGCTGCGCAAGAACACCATACCGAGAGGATACAGAAAAAAAAACGTTAGAAAGCCTAACGGTATACCGAACAATATTCCCAGTGCTACGGTACGTTTTAGACTCGCCATTTCCCCTCTCTGCGGTTTTCTACCTTCTCACTCCTAACCCCTACCCCCTCACTCCTGACTCCTAACTTCTAGCCCCCTCGTGATTTCAGCGCATCATCAAATCGGTCCAGGCATCTATCCAGGCATCACGTCCGGCGGCGATTTCCTCCGGTCTGAGCGTTGTCAGGGCAACAGTCTGGGGTGCATGAACAAAAACCTCCGGCAGCTCCGCATCAGCCCGGACAGGATATACCCACATTTTCAAAGGGATATCCTCCTGATACTCCTGGGAAAGCATGAAATCAATGAATTCCCCAGCCAGCTCTGCCTGGTCTGTGCCAGTTAGAACCCCTGCGTATTCTATCTGCCGGAAACAGCCACCCGGAATTGCAGGAACAGCAGTCGGCGGTTCAGTAAGAGCTCCTTCACTGAAGTACACTTCGGCTGCCGGGCTTGTAGCGTAACTGACAACAATAGGCCGCTCGCCTTCGCTCGCGGCAGAAAACTCTCCCCAGTACGCGTCCTCCCAGCCGGATGTTATTTTTACCCCGTTATCTTTTAATGACTGCCAGTACGCAAGGTATCCATCCTCACCGAAATAGCCTACCGTCAACAACAGGAACGATAATCCGGGAGAAGATGTGGCAGGATTCATCACCACGAGCTGGTCTTTGTGCGCAGGATCGCCGAGACTCTCTAAACTTGGCAGGGATTCAGAACTGACAACTGCTTTGTCATAATTCAGACATACGTCTCCATAGTCTATGGGCGTCACCCGCTCGTCGCGGTAATACTCGCGGATCTCTTCCCTGATCGCAGCGGTTTCGCCGGATACATATGGCTGAAAAATACCTTCCGCGAGCGCCCGACCCAGAAAAGAATTATCCACGCCATAGAGGACGTCAGCGAGCGGATTGGCCTTCTGCAAAACCGCCGTATTGAGTACCTGCCCGGCATCACCGCTCTGCAGGAACTCAATTTTTGCCTGGTGCTCGCGTTCAAACTGCGCGACCAGATCCGCGCTCACATCGAAGCTGTCATGCGTCATCACAGTTAAAGTCTGAATCTCAACCTCTGTGCTCGTTTCTTGCTTGTCCGCGGTACAGCCTGCCGCAAGCAGTAAAGCAATAACGGTAATAATTCCCATGACATGTAGTTTCATCATGCCTCCCGACATTTATAAATACAATGTAACCACGAAGAACACAAAGCGTAAAAAAAGGCTGCCTCCCTGATGGAAAGCAGCCTTCTGTAGTGTCCTGGTCGAAACGGCTTTCCCTTACGCTGGCATGATCCAGATCAGGTTCGAGGAGTGTATTCTCAGTCCGCCGAAGTCCTGAGCTAAGTCGAAGGACGAAGGCGGACACCCCCAAGCTAATAAAGTATAGCAGAGCGTCCAGAGAAATCAACCCGACCGATTGCGATGCACAAACCTCTGTATGCTCTGTGGTAACGTATGTGTATCATACGTTTACGAATGTATTAGTGACAATCCCCGTGTTCTCCGGCACATCCGCCCTGCATATCGGTAACTTCACTGAGATTGGCTATCACTTCGCGGACCGTCTGCCAGCTGCCGCTTTTCACCGCTATACCCTGAGCCCGGCACTTTTCAATGGCATTGAAACCCATCCCGAGCGTGTAAACCATATCCGGCTTGAAGCTGGCAATCTCTGCCACTGCCTGGCAACCGCCACCTCCATGCTGGCTGGTGTTGGGATGTATGCTCAGCTCTTCGGTCTCACTGTCATAGACCGCCCAGTAGGGTGTTTGGCCGAAATGACTGCAGATGGATGAATCCATCCCGTTTTCCTGTTCGACCGGCATCGCAATTTTCATACTGTACTCCTGATATATTAGTTAAAAAAGTATTAATCAAACTCGAGAACTAATCCGCTCCTCACCTCTTCCACAGGCACATGCTGGCTTAAAAATATCTTGGCCGAAAGATCTGTGCAGTGACATGGATGGGTGACAACCGGTCTGCAGGTCGCGAGGTAGTCCCCGGTCTGTTGCAACACCGCTTGGTCAGCCTGTAGCAGATGAAATCCACCGATTACATCAAGAATACGCTCATCAGCGCAGACTGATTTGGCATAGGCGATCGTATTACAGACTCCCGCGTGGGAACAACCGGTAATTATAACCAGACCGTCAGCTGTTTTGTATACCAAAGCGGTATCGTCCTCAACCAGATCCGGTACGCGGACACCATCCTGCATCCGTTCACCCACCGCCTGTTTTCCCTCCCAGCTATTTTCCCGAGGGATTTGACCGAGGAAACAGATCTGAGCAGTAAGCCATACCGGATCCACGCTTTCCTGCACGGAAAAAAACTCGTGTATATCGTTCCTAATAGCGATTTGTTCCTCGCCAAACCACTTAGGCATTAACGCATGCGGATGCGCGATCAGTTTGATCTGCCGGGTATGTTCCTGACCTAACCGTTTAATCAATGAATCAATGCCCCAGGTATGATCCTCATGCCCATGCGACAGAATCAACATATCCAGATGTGTCAAATCGATCCCGAGTGCATCAGCATTACGCAGGAAAACATCACCGCATCCGGTATCGAACAAAATCTGCGTTCCGTCGATTTCTATCAGATAGGACAGCCCTGATTCGCCCAGTAAAAAAGGCTCAGAAAAATCATTCGTATTGTTATCGACAAGCACCGTTAATTTCATGCTATCCCCACATCATAATCAAACAAATCGACCGTCATCGCTGGTTGACGCCAAGGCGTGAATACTCTGTTCCAGCCAGCCGATCCTGACATTTTCTTCGGTATCAAACTGAGGAACGTAAGGTTTGATATCCAGTACCGGCGTCCCGTCGAGCAAATCAACATTCTCAATGTGTAATATATTGCCCGCAACCCTGACCAGTCTAACGGTGGAAAGCCCAATGGGATTGGGGCGGCTCGAACTCCGCGTGGCAAACACCCCGTGAAGCTGGTCATGCAGATATGGAGTAACCAGCATGCAAGCCGACTTGGACTGATGCAAATGACAGATGAGAATAATATGCGAGAAACCCTCGATATCCTGCAAACCCTGCTGATACTCGGGCTGCACCTCCACTAAACCCGCAACGCCATCTGCGCCCCTCGGCTGAATAGGTGTTCCCTCAGCCCGCGTATAGGGAGAATGCACGATGCCTATCGGCTGAAACGTAATAACGAAACCATCGGCCATCTATTCACACTCCGACTGAATCAATAATAAGCTCAAAATATCGGCGCAATTCCGGCTTGTATTCTATCACCGGCTGCAAACTGACAAGCGCCTCCACAAAAGCCCGATCATAAGGAATTTTAGTCAGAATCTCTAACTGATTACTCTCAGCAAACTGTTCGACATCCGCAACAAAATCAGGATTGATGTCCCACTTGTTGATCACGATACCAGCCGGAATCTTGAAATGCCGTACTACCTCATAGGCTCGTTGCAAATCAGCCAAGGCAGACGGGGTCGGCTCGGTAACCATGATCGCGAAGTCATTCCCCACTACCGAAGCGATGACCGGACAACCGATCCCGGCTGCCGCGTCATACAGCAGTATATCCTGCTCAATGCTGTTTTCAATAGCCAACCGTTTTACCGCGGCCACAATCTTGCCGGATCCGGACGCGCCCATAACCAGCTGACCGCTGAATACCGAAAACCCAAATCGCGTCTGGGCATACCCGATGCGGGCGTTTTGTATCTTGACCATACGGATTGCCTGCGCGGGGCAAACGAGCGAACAGAGTCCACACCCCTCGCACCCGAAATCCCGCATAAACGGTTTGCCTGTCGCCTCGTCCCAACCGATAGCCTCGAAGTAACATTGCTCATAACACTGCCTGCATCCGTTACAAAGCTGAAGATCAATCTCCGCAATTTCGCTCGTCTCAATCGGCTCCCAGCTCGCCATGTCAGCGTCCCTGACCCCGAGCACCAGCCCAAGGTTGGAGGCATCCACGTCGCAATCGACCGCGCTGATCCGTCGCCGCTCCGCGAGCAACACCGCCAGCGAGGCAGTTATACTGCTTTTCCCGACCCCGCCCTTGCCGGACAGGATAACAATTTTTTTCATAATACAACCTGTTCCGCGAGCGCAATAGCTATACTGTCTGTATGGCATAGGGTGTAATGCACCGGACAGCTGTTCGCAACCTTAAGGATGGCATTCTCCCGGCCGGCAATATCCCCATGCGGAATATGTATGGTAGCTTTCATATTGGTCAGGCAGGAAGGTTGCTCAGTTTTATCAAATGACACATCAACAGATAGATCAGTCGCATCAATCCCGGCATTCCGGCAATAATTCGTGACAAACGCGGCAATGCAGCCAGCCAGAGAAGCGATGGTCACCTGAGGAGGTGTCATCGCCCGATCCTTGCCATGCATACTGTCAGGTACATCCATCTGGATGGTATGCTTGCCAACAGTCACATCGAACAGCATGTCCCCTGCGTGTTTGGCGGTAATGGTTGCCATACATTCTCCATTAGTAAATAATTAATACGTTTGATAAAAACCTCAGGGTCTACGAACCGAAAGAAGCATCCAATCCTCGCGCGAGACTGTCGATAACCGGATGACTGATCGACTCTCCCCGGGCGTAGGAGCGAACGATCTCCTCGCTGTACGGCACCCGCGCCTTAATCTCTATTTTGTGGCGCTCAGCCACCGGAGCGATCAGGTCATCCCGACCTTCCTCATAACGATTAATAATGATACTGCTTGGAAGCCGCATAGCTGCAGTCAACTCAAGTATGAGCTCGAGGTCATGCGCCCCGAGTGGTGTCGGTTCGGTTACAGCCAAAACATGTTCAACCCCCTCCAGGGCGGCGATGACATCACAATGCGTCCCGGCTGCGGTATCGATGATTACATGGTCATACGCTGTTTTTTTCTGATTAACCAGCTGTTTCATTTCCTGAATAATCCGCTCCGACGCCGGTTCGTTGACCTTGAGTTCGCCTGAAAGCAAATCAACCGCACCAGATTTTCCTGAATAAATGGTGCCGATTTCCTTGGCGCCCCAGCTGATCGCTCCCGTCGGACAGTTATGCGCGCATGCTCCGCACCCGTGGCACTGTGGCGAAGAAAAAAAAGGCTCATGCCCTGTCACAGACACGATGGCATTCGCCTTGCATACCGGACCACAGGCTCCGCACTTGGTGCAGGTCTGCATATTCCAGACCGGTATGCGCTGTTCGACTATTTTGATCTGTTGGCGCTCCATGCCTAAAAGTAAATGGTCATTGGGACAATCCGCATCCGCGTCCATGAGCAGGACGCGCGACTTTTTTGCCAAAGCCAGAGCAAGCGCTGTAGCAATGGTTGACTTGCCTGTTCCCCCCTTACCACCGGTAACTGCGATCTGCATCGTATTCCCCTGTTTAGTTCACACCCATGCCGTGATGCGCCTGTTGGCTCTGGGAAATTTCCGGCAGTTTTCCTGACTGTAAGGCTTCCACCGCCGCCTTGATAGTGGCGTAACCACTCCCGCAGTAGGCCGATATGTGCATCTGGGCCAAAGCATTGAACGCATTCGGACCAAGATTACCGGTAATCACTGCCTCCACCCCAAGCTCGCCCAGCTGGGCGACCGCTTTCAAGCCTGCCCCATGACCCTCAATCGCTCCCTCGTTGGGCGTAACGATGACATCCTTGATCACTCCGTCAACTGTTTCGACGAGGAGAAAGTACGGACAACGTCCGAATCGCTCATCCATCTGATCCTCTATGGTTGTGCCTGCGGCACTGACAGCAATTTTCATTTTTTCTCCTCACAGTACAGACTGATCCGGGTAGCTATATCCTGAAACCGCGTCGCAGCCGGGGAGGTACCGAGGACAAACGGTTCGCCGCTGTCTCCCGCAAGTGTTATGCTGCGATCCATGCTCAAACTGCCAAGGAACGGAACACCTTGCGCTGCGGCGAGCGCTGCCACGCTTCCCTCGCCGAATAGTTCGCCTGACATGTTTTCTATCAACCCGATGACCGGAATCTGAAACTGCCTGCAGAAATCGATAGACTTGCGGCAGTCCAGCAGGGATACCTGCTGGGGACTGGAAACAATGACGGCGCTCCGTCCGCTCGGGATAAGCTGGGCGGCGCTGATGCACTCGTCTCCGGTGCCGGGTGGAAAATCAATCACCAGGTAATCCAGATCGCCCCAGGCAACATCCTCGACGAACTGTTTGATGACATTGTGCTTCATCGGCCCCCGCCAGATGATCGAACTGTCTGCGTTTTCGAGAAGAAAGGCAATAGACATGACGCGGAGCCCGCTCTCGAGCACAACTGGTGTAATTTTTTCATTCTCAACCTGCAAGCGCGCCGTGCTGACACCAGCCATGAGTGGCACATTCGGACCGTGGATATCTACGTCCAGCAAACCGGTGGTCGTGCCGCTGCTGACCAGCCAAGCAGCCAGATTGACCGCCACAGTCGTCTTGCCGACCCCACCCTTGCCGCTCATGACTAGAATAGTGTTCTTGATCATTGTTGAGTTTCCCTGCGTCTAATAGATGTAATCAATCGAAGCTTCTTTGAAGACAAAACCAATCCCACAGGAATCACCAGATCTGCCAATACATGCATCCACATGTTACGAGCAGGCAATCCTCCGATATCTGAAAGCGCTGATGACCGCACCACCGGAAATGGAAAGTAGTATTGATAATAGTCTCCCCGGACACCGCAACACGAAGCCTGCTCCAGTAACCGTGCATGCTGCCAGAAGGCAAACACGAGTATTCCTGCTATGTATATCAAGGCAATGAGGCGCCAGCGCCTGTTCATAGTATTCTCTAGTAAATGGTCTATTATGTGATATCCCCGCGTACCAGCGGGATCTTGCATTTCGGACATTTCAGCTTGACACAGGGCGTGCCCCGCGTGTGGGCAACTTCGTGACCGCACTGCGGACACTTGCAGGTGCCTGGCGCTCCCTGTCCCCCTCCTCTACCGAAACCTTTTCCCCTGCCCCGTCCGAATCCTCCGCCAACCGGTCCGGTTCCGTCTCTATTTGGCATGATGACTGTACCTCCTTTTAATTCTATGGCATTCCCCTGCGTTAGAGCTTGCGCGACTTTATGTCGCGCTGATTGTAAAATACGAAAAAAAGTCGCCTGCGATACTTCCATACTCTTCGCGCATTCAGACTGTTTGCCGCCTTCCAGATCAGCCAGGCGTAACGCCTCGACTTCATCAAGGGTTAGGGCGATCTTTTCTATACTGGCCAACGGCACGCCACACGGTTTGAAGTAGGTGGTGCCGGGCTTAAATGCAATGCAGCGGGGTGAATGCGGTCTGGGCATACAAAAAAACTAGTTATGAATTATAATTCATAACTAGTTAAACATATTTTTATCATTCAAACAAGCTATTTCTGTACTACACGTGCAGATGCTTGCCGATCAATTGCGTGACTGCATCAACTGCTGCCGCAGCAGCAAGCTTTCCCTGCTCTGTCAGATCATCACCGATTTCAAAAGAAAAACCCTTTGGCAGCACTATGTAACACAACGGCACCCTAGCGTATAACTCCTGTGTGATTTGTAAAAGTGACGGTATATCCATGGTATGCGTAGAATGAGCGTAATCAACCTGCTCTTCAGCGGGTTCTATCTGGTTCACAATCACCAATTCCTGCTGGTCATCCATACGGGCATCGATAAATATCGACAGCCTTACGTTTGCCAACATCTCCGTGAGGTCGATGTCAAGCTGGGGGACATCTAGATAGGTAACAGTTTCCTGTCCAGCAAAAGACTCAGCCTGCAGTCTCTGGATAATCTGCGGACCGAGTCCGTCATCCTGCTTGAGAATATTACCGTAACCGATGCATAAAATATCCGGTTTCAAACGAGCGCCAGCCACTGGTTCTTCTGGTTGGCGGTCTGCGCATCCCCCCACATGGCAAGCACCTGCTGATTGGTACAGACTGCTTCTACAAGAATGCGCATTTTATCCTTGTCATCCGCGCCTTTCAGGGCAGCAACAAAACCGCTAGTGAAAATCGCTCCTCCCAGCATGGCACCAAAAATTTCTTCCAGCTTGGGCTTGACCACCGTCGTGGCTGCAGTTTGGTAATCCATGCTTAACTCCTTTTCTCGATAACATCTACAAGCGTTCCCCCTGCATCGTACAGCTCGAGGGACAAAGGCATCTGCCCGACAGCATGCGTGGCGCAGGACAAACACGGATCATAGCAGCGGACAGCCATTTCCACCATGTTCAACGCTCCCTCGCTGATCTGATTTCCTTTTACGAACTTTTTGGCTACCTCATTAACACTCCGATCCATGGCGGGATTGTTATGAATCGTCGCCACGATTAAATTAGCTTTAACGACTTTACCCATGGCATCTACTTGATAATGGTGAATGAGCGTCCCGCGAGGTGCCTCTATGACCCCAATACCCTCACCCTCTTTGCGTTCGGTTTTCACCCGGACATGCTTGCTTACGATCTCATCGTCCTCGAGAAGCTCCTTGGCACGCTCGGCCGCATAGAGCAGTTCAATCAAACGCGCATAGTGGAAATAGAGCGTCTCATGCACCGGCCCGCCATTACCAAGCTTTTTGAAGACCTTCAGCTCCTGATTGGCGAGCGGAGTGCTGATGCTTTTGGCAACGTTCAACCGTGCTAAGGGAGCAACGCGATACACGCCATTCGGCCAGCCGAGCTTTTTATAAAAAGGAAATTTCAAGTATGACCAGTCCTCAACATGCTCACCGATATGTTTGAGATAATCCTTTGGATCAAACTGTTCCAGCTCATTGCCTTCGGCATCGATCAGACGTAATGTGCCATCATACAATTCCAGATTATCCTTCTTCACGAGTCCCATATAATTCGTTTTGATCACTGCAAAATTCGGTATCAGATCAGCATACTTCTCAAACAAACTCTTGCCGACCTCCAGGCCGAGCTGGGCTAACGATATCGCTTCGTCGATTTCCTGCAAGGACTCATAGCGTTCCTCATGCGTAAGCGGCTTGCTCATGCCTCCGGGAATCGCCGTAACCGGATGGATTTTTCTCCCGCCCACCCGGGTGACGATTTCCTGTCCGATACGACGCAGGGTAATGGCTTTTTTTGCCAGTTCCGGATCAGCGCCGACCAGGCCGACGACATTGCGCATCGCCGGATCAGCATCAGGTCCGAGGATGAAATCCGGTGCTGCTAAAAAGAAAAAATGCAGTGCGTGCGAATGCATCATCTGACCCATATGCATGAGTTCCCGAAGCTTTTTGGCTGCAGGCGGTATCTCTACACCAAGCGCGTCATCACAGGCTTTGGCAGCAGCGAGATGATGGCTGACCGGACAGATGCCGCAGGCGCGGGTAGTAATCACCGGCATCTCGGAAAGCAGACGGCCTTCACAAAATTTTTCAAAGCCCCTGAATTCCACGACATGGAAGTGGGACTCCTCCACCTCGCCGGCATCATTCATATGGATCGTAACTTTCCCGTGACCTTCCACCCTGGTGACCGGGGCAATGGTTATCGTATTGCTCATGGCTCATCACTCCTTCTTTTTATTTGACAGATGCGGGAATATCGATACCGGCATGGAATACCGGTACCCGACTCCGACGACATCTTCCTGGAACATAAGCGCGCCTGCCGGCAGAATCGATGAGAGTGCATTGATCATCTTGGCACCCTGCTCCTGGGCATCCGGCGTCGGTCCCATGCAGCCCCGGCAGGGCATATTGCCATGAAGGCAACGGGCATCGCAGCCTTCCCGGGTAGCCGGTCCCATGCACAGAACCCCCTGCTCGAGAAAGCAGACATGGGGGTCAATTTCCTCAAGCTCATTGGGAGAGCAGACCGCGGCTGTCAGGTAATCGCGCGTCGCAGTGAGCATTTTCGATTTCTTGCGGGTGCATTCCTCGCAGAGATTGCGAGTCTTGATCTCGGGCAGTTCGCCGCGCGTAAGCGCGAGAAGACCTTCCTTGATCAGCTCGGGCAATGGCGGACAGCCTGGGATGTACCCGTCAACTTTTACCACCTGATCGATCGGCCGCACGTATTCCTTGAGTTTGGGTATATCAGCGCTCTGGGGAATATGTCCATCAACCGTGCTTTCAGTCGTGACATACCCGCGCTCCAACACGTCATGCAAGTGGTACAGGTTGCGTAATCCGCATATTCCGCCGAAGCAGGCGCACGTACCGAGTGCCACTAGCTTCTTTGATTTTTCCCGCATGTGTTTTAGAACTTCTTCGTTGTCGTCATTGGCAACGCATCCTTCGACGAGGCCGATATCAACATCGGGCAGCTGCTTCACATCCATGACGGGCGCAGCTTTGAGATCGATAATCTCCAACACATCAAGCAGCTCCTCGTCAAGGTCAAACAGGGCGATATGGCAGCCGGAGCAGCCTTGCAGCCAAGTCGTCGCGACAGTTACTTTATCTGGCATTATCACTCCTTGGTATGATAGGTGGGAACTAAAGCGACTTGATATCCTGAACGAATGTATTGATTTCCTGGCTAAAAATTTCTCCCTCATGCGGAGACACCTTAATGATCCGCATGCGTTCCGGCTGGATAGCACGGGAACGCAGAACCTCGCGGAACAAGCTCAAACGACGTTCCATATCGACATTGCCGACGATATGATGGCAATGACCGTCCCGGCAGATGGTCACGGCAACGCCATCGAATCCCCGCTGCAATGCCATGAGGATATACTGGGTATCGACATTGCCACCGCATTCAACTCGCAAAGGTAGGATATTGGTTGGATAGCGATACTGCTCCTCATCAACAGCCAGCTCACCAGTGGCATCAGATGCCGGATAACCACACCCATTGCACAGGATGGCAAGGATCCGGGGATTTGTATCGCCGGGGATTCCTTGGCTCAATATGTCGATCGCTTTAAAAATATATTTCTCAGGATAATTGATCAGGTCGCGCGCTCCCGTAGGGCAGGAAACCACGCAGTTCCCGCATCCCTTGCAGCGTCGGGGATCCACCGAGGACAGTTTTTTGCCTACATCCAGACTGGCTGCTGCGAAAGCGCAGGTTTTCACGCATGTCCCACATCCTCCGCACACCGCTGGGTCAACTTCTGAAACATGTACCGGATGCTCAATGGCATTCTGATCAAGGATGGTCGTCAGTGATAGAACTGCCATGCTCGCGCTGCTCATCTCATGATCAAATCCGGCTCCCTCCACATACGGGATGAACCAGACACCTTCATCTTTGGTCTGCCCGCTGATCAATGCTTTTTCCCTGCTCTTCAGCAAGCCGGTATCATCCACATCAAGCTGGAGGATGGGACGTAAATCTTTAATCCATTCATGGTGACCGTTGACACTCAATAGTATACCGCCACAGGTGCATAACTCCTCACTCCCGTCCGGATGCAGCAGCGTGATGGAATAATCTCCGCACCAGCCGGCTACATCCCTGACATCAGTCCCCGGGTAGTAATGCATTTTTTTTGCAGACCGGATAGCCGCCCAGAACGGACGCACCGCATCGTTTTCCAGCTCATGACTCAGCGTATTCTTCTTGTCAATGATATAGACATCATACCCTTTCTGGATGAGCTGGTTCGCAGCCACGACTGAACCGGCAGTAACGCCGATCAGCGCAACGGAACGGTGGGGTGAAACAGAAATATTTTTTACCTGATGGCTGTTTTCCAGACGGGCTAGCGCTACATCGATGAGGAGTTTAGCTTTCTGAGTTGCGGCTTCACGTGTCCCGCGGTGCGGATATGCTACCTGCTCACGAATATTCGCATAGGCGATGGCATTCTCATTCAAGCCAGCGTCAATCAATTTTTCAATCATACGTGAACCGAATTCAACCCGCTCAAAATGCTTCGGGGAATTGCCAGCAAAAATAACGCTGTCCAGTTGCCGGTCACTGACTATTTTCAGTATGTCCGCATAATCAGCCTCAGAAAAAAAATCGTCACATTCATGCACCACAGCGAGATGCGCATACTGGGCTGCAAGCCAGCCAGTATCAATGGTTTCGCTGATCCGTCCGTTATCCCGTGAGATAAACAATCCTGCTTGCATCTGCAGCCTCCTTATTTGTGTGTAGATTTCTGCTTTTCACAATAAAAAAAGCTATACCCGGTGGTACAGCTTAATCAAATTTGAGTTCAATAGTACTGTATTGAGTTGCTGAAAAACACTATGAAAAATGTCTCTGACCCTGAGAGACATGATTGCTACTCTCTTTTTTATTTTATTTGATTGCTTAGCATCAGAATGATATCAAATTCTATGCATAAAAACAATGGGTTGTATCCCACGACACATGTTTCGTTCGATGAAAAAATGCAGGATGGGATTGCATCTTAAACAAAGCTTGTATTGTATCTTTCTAGAGCCAGTGCTGCCCGTGTTTTATCTGGATGATAAGCGCGAAGAATAACAGCTATGCAATCGTGCAGTTAGCAAGAAGCTGCTTTGTTGTTGATCAGGTTCACCGCTGAGATAATACAATTCTCATGTACTTCTTCTATCCCAAGATCAATACATTTCTGCACGGTTTCCTCCGACCAGGCACCGGGCTGCATCCAAAACACCTGAACGCCTCGAGCGTGCCCAGCGTCAATTGCACTCAGGGTCACATGGGGAGGAACAACCGATACCACCACATCAGGTGAAACGGGTAGTGCTGCTATGTCAGCATAGCATTGTATGCCATCGATCTCAGGATAATTGGGATTGAGAGGATAGACTGTATACCCTGCATCAATGAGGGCTCTGAATACTTTATACCCATATTTTTCCTGATTGGTTGTGGCACCGACAACGGCATACGTCTTGTAATTGTTCAGAATGTCAATTGTTTTGGGAGGCATAGAAAGCCTTTCTCATAAAAAATAGAAGGATGACAAGATAGACAGGTTTATCTGGGATTCTTCATCAGAGTCAGTTCGCGATCAAGGTATGCTCGCAAGCAGGCAATAATAATCAGTTTAGTTGGTATAGTTTCGAAAACCTGATCGTTGATTTCGACTGTCCGGCACTCCGTATCGCCACAGACATCGCAACAAGCACTCGCACCGGAGGCAGCATCGATCCAGGATTCCAGTAATTTGCCATTGATGGTGATTTGATTGGAAGAAGAAGGTGTTTTATTGAATTCATCTAGTGATAGTGTCTTTTTATGCACGTCTACTGCAATACCAAGAGGTGCGAAGACTTTTTCCAGGATGGCTCGTGCCGCATCCAACTCTTGCTCAGTATTGCCACAACGCGGACAGGTTTTATCGTTTTCGACCAAACGCTGCCACTCGATGACGAGAGTTCGCTTCGACGACGCAGCAGTAGATGGATATATTGAACCACAACAACCACTACCGCAAGAACATGTTTTATCGGACATAAGCGCTATTCTTTTATAGATTGATAGAACAAGACTATATATCACGAGCAGTGCGGGCTTGCTGAGAATATGCGCCCGCTGTATTCGTGCCGAACAACTTCCACTCACACTTTTTAGCCAGGTAAACAATAGTAAGCATAAGCGGCACTTCGATGAGCGGACCGATTACGGTCGAAACTGCAATCATGGGCTGCGAGGCAAAGGCAGTAAGCGCGATAGCAATCGCCAGCTCGAAGTTGCGTCCGGTGCAATGAAATGATGTCGTCGCAGCGTCAGCATAACAGAAGCCGATCCTACGACTGACCATAAGGACACCGAAGAAAAGCAAGAAGAAAAACAGTGTGAGGGGAACAGCCATCAACCATATTAATTCAGGATTCTGAAGAATCACATCTCCCTTAAGCGCGAACATCACAATGAGGGTGAGCATGAGCGCCATGAGTTGTACATCATCGAGAACGGGCACAGCGTTTTTCTCAAACCACTCTACCCCCTTTTTCTTCAATGCCCAGCGACGGACAAAAAAGCCTGTGAGTAAAGGCAAGCCAAGGTACAAAAAGACGCTCTGTGCGACCAAACGGATATCAATCGACACGTGTGCACCCAGGATGAGCCAAATAAAAAATGGCGTGGTTACGATCTGGATCAATGAATTCCAAGCCATAAGAACAATACCTAAAGGACCATTGCCTTTAGCCAGGTCGGTCCAGACGAGTACCATCGCAATACAGGGGGCAACTCCCAGCAATACTAATCCTGTGCGGAGCTCGGGATGATCGGATAAAAAAATTGAACCGATGAAATAGAGCAGAAAAGGATTTATGGCATAATTGAAAAAAATGACAATTGCAGCTGATTTCCAGTCGCGCAGGGCATTCTTTATTTCGCCAAGTTCAAGTTTAGTCATAGCTGGAAAAATCATCACGAAGAGGCCGAGGGGGATGCCAGGCTCTAGTGCTTTACCGACTGCTGGCATGAATTTGCCGATCAGCAAGCCTGCTGCCATAGACAGTATGATCCAGAGCGGTAGCAATTTGCTTACGAGGCTGAGCTGCGGCTGGGTTAGTGTATCCGATGCGGGTTTTGATGCCATATACTACATACTTTTAAGAAATTATAGATTGAATTAAATAGACCATGGTTAGATAATAGAGCGAATCAAAAATTGTGAATAATAGATGCCGCTCAAGACAAACAGTACTGCGGCTACACTCCTGATGAACCTCTCTACCCTGGATGCCAGCATAAACGCTCGATTCAACCTGCGATAGCTCATAGAGATAACAAGAGCAAAAAGAATGACTGGAATAGCTGTCCCCAAAGCAAATGCTGGTGCCAGCAGTACCGATTCTGTTGATCGGAGTACAAGCGGTATCAGGGCGCCAAAGAACAAGACACCGCTATAAGGGCAGAACGCTAGCGCAAATATCATCCCGAGTGCCAACGAGCCCAGATAGCTGCGTTTGGCTAACCAGAGTTTAATATTATTAAGAACGGCACGGTCTTTACCCCCATTAATCTTTATAATATCCAGCATGACCAGACCAATGATGATGAGAAACGGACCGAGCACTTTGTCTCCCCACCCCTGGAATAGACTGGAAATGCGTAAAGTTGAGATTCCAAAGACAATCAACATTGATAATGCCAAATAGCTAACCGCACGCCCAAAAGTATATGCTAAACTATTCAGTAGAACAGCACGAGGTGAGTGTACTTCTTTGGAAATATACGCCACGGCTGTTATGTTTGTAGCCAGCGGACAAGGGCTCAGTGATGTCATAATCCCCAATGCTAGAGCCCCCACGAGAGGAATCCCGCTCTGGTCGATAAGAGTGTTCAAGAAATCATTCATCTTGCATGTCCTTTCAGCATTTGCCACCGCACGAGCATCCTGAGAGACGTGCTTTATTCTGATTGCTAAAACTATTAAGATATTCTCTGGGGGGGAACGAAATTGCACCGACAGGACATATTTTCTGACATCCGGTGCATCCGACTACACAGTTGTATTGTTCGGATACGACCGGTTCGTTTTGTTCATTTTTGGTATACACACCATGAGCACAAAAATTCATACATTCGAAACACTTAGTACATTTGCTTTTGTCGATAGTGGGAAACCAGTTTATCTGATCGAGAGGGACGCCATTCCAAGTTTTAGTTGACATAGGATTCTATTCTCCTAGTAATTGTTTTAATCTGTCGCCAAAATACACGAGATATTGATCTTCGCTGCCCACGAGTCTCCAGACTCGGACATCCTCCTCTATGTGATCAACACCATCAACAATCGCATTGACATAGAGAGAGGAGCCACGTGCCTGATATCTGGTCACTATGTCTCTATTTTCAGGCAGATCGATATTTATCTCCAGGTATTTAATCTGACCGGAAGCATACGCTGAGGCGAACTGCTCAGTAATAGTCTTGAGCGCATACTCGCCGACAGTACGGCATGACCAGCACTGCTGAGTTGCATGAAAATGTACAATCTCGATACTATCGGCCTTTATGCCTCTGCCAAGAGAACTGGAAGTGTCAGGCTTTACAGGGTTGGTTGAAACCCAGATCACTAGAGTAATTATGCTTAGTGTCAAAACCGATATGACGATTATTTGAAAAGTAAACGTACTTTTTTTGATTTTCAAAAGACACCCCTGATTGATTATAAGATCCAGTTGAGCAGGTATCCCATGATGATGATGCCAACGATAGTGATGGCAAAAAACATTACCAGGAGCTGCCAACGCATCACTTTTTTTAGGATCATGCTTTCTGGGATTGAGATCGTGACAATCGCGGTCATGAAGGCGAGCGCGGTGCCGATAGGTACGCCCTTACCGACAAGCGCTTCCATGACCGGGATCACGCTGACGGAGTTGGCATAGAGGGGAGCACCGAGCAGGACGGCAAGCGGGATCGTCCACCAGGCTTTGGCAGACAGGTATTGCTCGGCGAAGCTGGCAGGGACAAAGCCGTGAATGAGCGCACCCATACTTACCCCGAGCACCACATAGGGAAATACACTGCGGGTTATCCGCATCCCATCTGTCCAGAAGTACTTGAGTAGGGTGGAAAGTGGGAGCGCTTTTCCTTTATTCTCTGCCTCGACTTCGCGGCGGGACTTGAACCTGAGTAATTCCTGTTTGACGTATTTGTCCATATGTAGACGCTGGATAAGCATGCCGCCGAGAATACTCACGACCAAGCCCACAACGTTATAGATTATAGTTGCTTTCATGCCGAACAAAGCAGGGAACAAATAGAGCGAGGCTTCGTTGACTAGAGGTGAACTGATGAGAAAGGCAAACGTAACCCCCAGTGGGATACCGGCTCCAACGAACCCAATAAAAAGCGGGATCGATGAACATGAACAAAAAGGGGTGATGACCCCAAGCAGAGCAGCGAACAGGTAGTCCAAGCCGAACCATCGACGTTTCGTGAGGATGTCGCGCACCTTTTCCATGGGGAAATAGTAGCGGGTGATTGCCATGATGTAGTTAATGACGATGAGCAGGATACCGATCTTGATCACATCGTAGATGAAGAAATTGACGGTATTCCCAAGGTAACTGTCTTTGACGATATGCAACAGATCGTAGGTGACTATATCAGCAAAAATTTGCAGAGGCCGAAAGATATCCATTTACTTCCCCACTTTCTCAAGGATCTGTTTTATCCTGGCCTGGTCAGCTGCCCCAACGATCAACGCTTCACCATCCACAGCCAGGACCGGCGACTGCATCACACCCATTTCGATGATCTTGGTGATGTCGGTTGAATACGCCACCTCAGCCTCTAACCCAAGATCGGCAACTACCTTGATCGTCGCCTCGTACATCTTTTTGCAGGTCGGGCAGCCCGAACCGATAACCTCAATTTTCATACTGCCTCCATCAATAGATATTGATATAATAGATAAAAAAATTATTTTTTCAACACATGTTTCAGAACTGATTCCATACGCTGGGCCGTCTTAGCATTGAGAGCATAATACATATTTGTTCCCTCGCGACGGCACTCCACAAGATCATTTTTTTTCAACACCCCGAGATGGTGCGAGATCAAATTCTGTGCCAGATCGAGAGACTCGACCAGTTCACACACGCAATGCTCCTGCTTGGCAAGCAGGCAGACGATTTTTAAACGATTGGCATCAGCCAGTGCTTTGAGCAGAGGCTCGAGAGAGAGAAGTGAATCAGCCATTCTGGTATCGGTTATGCAGGAGCAGGATTTTTTCATTGTTTTGTACTGATATATCAATATAAATTGATATTATAAAAAACAAAGTACGATGTCAATGCATGATATGCCCGTAGATTCATCATACAGCTGATGAAGACAATTTATACAACGGCCATGAAGATGAGAAGCTGGAAACCTGCTTATGTGATTGACAAGCTAAAACGTGCCAGCCCTCCTACGTTTTTCAACTTCGGAGGGCACGCCAAAGCTCGACTGAGCCCCGTCGAATGACGGGGCGAAGGAGAGCGAAGGCTGGTGCGCTTAGTCAAAAAACGGTGGAACGAAATAATCGCTTCGTTTATCAGGATATCTGAACAAAAAAAGCTTATCGAAGAGATGTTTTGAGTAGTTGGTGCACCGTGCGAGAGAAAGTTGATATAAGTTGGTTGGGCAATTGGGGCAGATTGTTCAGATTGCTGATGCATATTCTTTAATCACCTATTCCACCCTAGGCTTATGAATTTTTGAGTACAACAATCCGAACAGTATCGCCATCATAAATAGACCATAAAACATTGTGTTTAGCATAAAAACAACTCCACCCATTCCAAGAAGGAATCCAATGATGGGTAACTTATATGCCCAGGTGACAACACTTAGGAGCCAATTTGTAGCAGGGTTTTCGATGATTGTAGGGAGAAAAAGCATAGCAACAAAAAGGAGTAGTGATCCGAATGTGATTATGACATCAAACCATGCATCGGCTTCAAGTTGAGCCATAAGCGTAAAATCACCGTTTATCCGCGCTTTTTTTCGCTGCTCATACGAGTTACCAGCGAAACCCATGAATAAAACAAAAGAGCCAACAACAGGATAGAAAAACCATAACAGATCGCTGTTTGTATTCTCCATTGCGTTAAGCGTTACAGATGCGGTCAGTGAAACAAGGCAGAAGGCTCCTGCAGCCCTCACAAGCAAAATGCCTCGAGAAAATTTAGCTAAGGTCAGCACGATTGCGCTAGGTAGGACGACAGCCCATTTCCAGACAAATGCAAAAATAATATTGATTATTCCTATATACATTAAGTACTGAAGAATATTCTTAATTACATAATCGCCAAACACCTTGTCGCCGACAGTATCATTATTTTTATTCCACCATGTGAGCCAATCATTCAGGAGCTGGCTGCCTTGCATTTGTTTCGTGATAGATGATGAGATCTGATTGGCATCAGCCGCCAGTAGACCATCATAGTATGATTGGCTACCTTTAATTAGCTTATTCCGATAATAGTTGTTGAGTTCAGGGTGTATATAGTCCAGGTATTCGTTACTCACAATTTTGCTTAGCCTGATTCCTTCTTTGAGGTCGGCCAGAATTGTATCTTCTGTCTCTTTTGATAATTCGAATTGAGATAAATTCTCACTACCTTCCGGGTTAGATAGGTCGATTGATTCATGCAGCAACGATATAGATTGTTTGAAGTTTTCGTTGTTAGTTTTGTACTCACTTGGTTTGCTTTGATAGGTGCAACCAGATAGGCTGATACTTAAAACGGCAAAGCAAGTCAGAAAGATGACAGTTTTTTTCATGATAGCACCTATACCAATAATTATCGCTGCTACGTAAAGGTTGAGCTAAATTAGCTGTCTTCCTCAGCCGCATATCTTTTTTCAATTAGCTCCATATGCTGAATTACTTCTGCTGCACTTATTTCTTGCAGTTGTTTTTGCTTCCCACCAAAGACAAGTAAGCAGATTCCACAGATTAAAGAAACGATAAATGCGGAAATCGTGATCAAAATTCTAGTGTTGTATTCAATAGTGATCGGATTTGGTTTGTCATATGTGAATACAGCCAAGAGAGCTGAACCCGTGATACCCAAGAACACTGAACCGATCGTATGATAGATGTTTGATGAATTATTTATCGTTTTAACCTTCTCTTTTAAGAAAGTCCATTCGTCTTTTGAGATCGGATAAGCTTTTTGTTGTTGAGGCAGTAATAGCTCAAAGTCTTGTGAAACCTTTAGTTCAGTTTTTTGAGCTGTCATTTTAAGCCTCCTTATTTGTAGGAGGGGTGATGGCTTTTGTCATCAATGCGTTAACAAGCACGGTATTGCCGCAGTTACTGCAGGTAACCGGGATAACAGGGACGATTGGTACTCCGCCGATTATCATGTTACCTTGATTAAATTGCCGTAGTTCGAAAACATTATCAGAGACATTCCATTTATCTGCTTGACATAGAGGGCATTTGACGCCATGCCATTTATCATTTAGGTGCTGAAGCAAGACTTGTGTGTCATATGTTGCCATGTTTATCTCCTTTGAGTTAGATGGTGCATTGAGGTTTGTTTGTCAGTGTCTGTATCGAGTTTGTGATATGACAGTTTTCAGCAGGTAGATATTCTTTCTATTATGCCTTTTGATTATATGCTTTTTTTATTCGATTCAACAGATTCTCCCGGCTGATTAAGATAACTCCAGTTTTTTCCGCAATTCGCAGGGCGTTGGATGAAAAACGGTTGTTTGTGATCACAGCTGCATAGTCAGTCCGATAATATTCTTTCGCTGCGATAGCTTCCTGTACGGCTTTTATGCTTATTACATCACTTGATCGTTTGGCCTGTACGACAGCCTTCTTGCCATCACGAGCTATGATAAAGTCGCAGCCATAGTCAGCCCTGTGGGGTGTCTTGGTGATGTGATACCCCAGTTCGCGAAACAAGTTAGCCAGATAGTCCTGAAAAGCAAAGCCTGTCATCACGTCGATCTTGTCCATGCCATATTTTTGCTGCTCATGCCGCTTCCAGTACTGATATGCCAGAATCAGTGCTACCAACACGGCGCATAGTATGAGAGAGACCACTGTTGTCTCTGCGATAGCAGACTGGATATTATGGCTCTTTGAAAAGCGGTATAACCCATACATCAAAAGCAAGGGGGGTAAAGCCTCGACGAGTAATTGGAGCGGGTCTTGGCGAGAGTGTTTTTCTAGCATTTTTCCTCACAAAAAAAGGAGTGCCCCTGCTTTGCACACTCTCCATAGCCGCAGCCAAAGAGAATTGGCAGAGACACTCCCTGCTTTCTCCTTGGCTGCGATTCGTAGACTATGGGTTATAGAGTGTGCGGGTTCATTATAGGTTTAAGCGAGCACGAAAAGCAATAAATGTCTTGGCGGCTTGCCGGTAAACGAGTTATAATGTAGCACTTGGATATTTACTCGAAAGCAACCTATGGCTGAGACGATGACCCCACCCAACCTTGGCGATGTAGCGCAGCGTATTCTCGATGAGCATATTCGTCAGGGACGGCCACAGCACCTCATCTGTCGTCTTGGCTATCTGAATGATGATCTCCTGGACATGGAGCCTCTAGCCAAAGCGCTGTATGTCCTGGGAGACCCCACCAACCTTGAAGCTGTGGAGATCAGACACTTTGGCTCTCGGGACAATCTGGATTTCATGTCCCAGCCGGAAAGCTGGAATCCTCCAAGTGACAAATACTGGTCGATCTACTGGCAGTCGAAATATCTCGAGCTCCAGCTGCGACTCGAACCAAACAGCATGGAGCCTGGCGTATCAGTCAGTCTTGCCAATGTCAGCGAAAAAGTGCTCCAGTGGGTGATTGCCAAGTATGGAAAGCCCAAGGCGAAAAGGATCATGCTGGGGCCGGTCGAGTGGGTAGATACCAATGGCGGTATGCTCAAGAGAGATAACGGCACAAGCATAGTCCTCAGAAGGTACGCACGCACCAACAGCGACAAGTATTCACCTGAGGAAAGCCTGCAATACAAGTGCTTTGTTTTTCTCGCACACAAGTATCAGAGTAATATAGCAGCAGATGTTGCCACGTTCACGACCTCTGACCTACCCCAGGAGTCCGATACCAAGGATGCACTGTCAAAACTCAGGGATAAACTCGAAGGACTGGATTTCGATCTCGACAGTTACCTCACCCACCACAGACAGGGAAAAACGGAACTCTACACGCTCAATATCGAAAAATTGAAAAGTCTGTCTAGCGCGTAACATTGGACGCGGGTAAACATTCCCAACCACCACACACAGTACAATTAAGCTCCCTTTTCGGGGGCTTTTTTTATGAAGGGCGTAACTATAAACGCGGTGGTCGATTCTCCAAAAACCAATGATATAAGCTAGTCGTTTCTAGCTATTATCAGAGGAGTGTATATGGAAACGGTTATTCAATTAAAACTGACAAGGTGGACGACTGGCTACCGATGGGGAGGCTCCAGGCGCCGATGCCTGGAGACGACACAATCATCAAAAGCAAAACAGCTAATCGGACTCCCTGCTCACGCTTCCGTTTCACTTCACCTAACGATTGCCGACCGATCTTTGGAACGAGTCATTTTTGCTTCCCCGCTTTATAGCAATGCGGGGAAGGTAACGTGGTATGTTACATTTAATGATCGAAGACGACGAAGGGGCGTCATACGGCAGTACCAAAAACAAACGAGGACACTATTCCTTCCAGACAGAGAGTGGCAAATAAGAGATGACCTTCACGCCTATAGCTCGCTCCTCGGTTCCGTTGCATTTCCTCCTCTTTCTTCTGAGCGTTCGCCCTTACCAGGACTCTTGGTGGGCATTTCCGCTGCAAACACCACGAGCGACACTGCCGGTCGTATCAGTGATAGGAGCGAGTCTTTCGAGCGTGCGTCCGCTGGCGACAGTGGCGTTTTTTGGTTAAGCCGCTGTCGACAGTAGGCTCCGAATATGTCTCTTTCCATTCAACAGGCACGCGGTGTATTGGGCAAACGATTTCAGCATTTATCCGATGCTGAAATTGAGCGCGTGCTTGTTGAATCCCGCAGGTGGGCTCAGGTTATTCTTTCTGTCTTCACCGAGGAACGAGCGTTGCATGATGATACTAGAGAGCCGTATAATGCGACCGCTGACAAGTAAAATGCAAAGCTTTCGTCTCATTACCTCTTGCCGATATAAAAGGGCAACTTGGGTTAGTGAAGGCTTTGTGTCTTTACTTGTCAGCCCCCAAGTTGTCCTTTTATGTTAGGTGAACCATGAAACGTGCTGTGATCTACTGCCGTATCTCCTCCCTCAGACAGCTCAACGAAGGTGAAAGCCTCGACCAGCAAGAGCGCCAGTGCCAGAGGACTGCCGAGATCAACCGGCTGGAAGTCGCCAAAGTGTTCAAAGAGACATACTCTGGACGCAAGGACTCCCGGCCAGCCTTTGATGAGATGATGGCGTACATCAAAGACAGCAAGCGTGGCATCAAAGCTGTCATATTCCGTGACATTGATCGCCTCACCAGAAAAGGTAGTCACTCCTTTACGGACATCAAGCTCGACCTCGAAGCCCACGGTATAGAGCTAATTGATTCCTACGGATATATCCAGCCAAGTATCAACACGCTAGAGCACCTGGGCATGGCCTACGATTGGAGCAAGATCAATCCGAGCCGTGATGCCGAGATGATGCGGGCAAATCAGGCAAATAACGAAGTTTCGGTCATGCTCACTCGTACTGTGGGCGCCGAGATCATCTATGCCCGCTACGGCTACTGGAACCGGAGGCCTCCACTCGGATACATCAACACCAAAATCGAGACCCCGCACGGCAGGCGTGTTGTACTGGCTCCCCATCCCGAGGAGGGCGAGTTTGTCATCAAGGTTTTCGAGATGCGTGCTGCTGGCTTCTCTGACACCGTGATAGCTGACAAACTGAGAGCCCTGGGTTTCAAACGCCGCAACTACTGTCAGCGCGATTCCTCCGGCAGGATCATTCTGGAGAAGCAGGGCAAACCTCTCGATGAGAGAGCTATCCCTCAAGTGGTGCTCTGTACCGTGTACGCCGGTATCATTTGTGAGAAGTGGACAAACAATCAGCCGGTCAAGGCGGCCTTTGACGGCCTTGTGAGTATTGATACCTACAACAAGGCCAACAAAGGTAGATTTTTTATTCAAAAGACCGACAGTGGCTACAAACTTCTGAGAGACGTGCAACCCGTCCCTCGCGCCATCCACCGCAATGCTCACAATCCCCTGTTCCCGTTCAAGCGATTTGTCCATTGCCCGATCTGTCACAAAGCGCTCAAGGGAAGCTCGCCCAAGGGGCAGTATGGAGTCTCATATCCGACCTACCACTGCAGCCGTGGTCACAAGTACAAGGGCTACCGAAAAGATGACCTCGAGAACCTGGCTTTTCGGACTGCCGAAACTTATCACCTGGCTCCCGAGATGATCGACCTGATCGAGGCGACTGTCCTGGACGAGTGGCAGAGCCGCAAACAGGAACAGGTGGACGACTCAGCCAAGATAAAGAAGCATCTGGCGACCCTAGAAGCCCAGAAAACCGCTGTTGCCGACAAGATTGTGCTCCTGAGCTCTCCCGTAGCCATCCAAGCCCTAGAAGCCAAGCTAGAAGCTCTGGAGATCGAGACAGCCAAAGTCAGGGACGAGTTGGCCAAACCCGACTCGGAAAAGCATGATATACAGCAACTTTTGAAACGCACCAGAAAAATAGTGGAACAACTCCCGGAAGTGGTGTCAGACAAAAGAAAACCCCACAATCAAGGGCCTGTTTTTAGCCTCCTTTTTGAGGGGATACCTACCTATGATGAATTGGCTAGTGGAACACCGACTTTGTCCTGTCTTTTCGCCATTCCACTCGAAGCTAACGGTGACAAATCATGTCTGGTGCCCCCAGCAGGAATCGAACCTGCGCACATGGTTTAGGAAACCACTGCTCTATCCACTGAGCTATGGGGGCGTAAGGAACGAGAAACACAAGAAAGTGCAACGACGATGCTTCTACGACTCGTCCTCCGAAGCCCCGTCATCTGACGGGACGAAGAAGGATGGGGGCGAATACCCTCAATCTTTTCTTTTGTAAAAGAAAAGATTGGTCATAGATTAAATACATATAGAATGATAACTGACGAAGCAGGTATGTGTAAACCGAAATAAAAACGGGGGCCTTCTCAAGCGGCACCCGTTTTATATTTTTTCAATTTCCAAATCTATCAATCACCCAATAGCAACATTCAACGATTACATGAACAGCGGGATGAAGACAAGGGTGATCGTTGCGAGCAGCTTAATAAGGACGTGCAGGGATGGCCCGGCAGTATCCTTGAACGGATCGCCGACCGTATCCCCGATAACCGCTGCCTTGTGTGCATCCGAGCCTTTACCTCCGAGGTTGCCGCGCTCGATGTACTTTTTGGCATTGTCCCAGGCGCCACCACCGGTATTGAGCACAAGTGCCATGATCACACCAGCGATCGTCCCGACCATAAGCATGGCACCAACAGCCTCAACTTTGAGTATGTAGCCGATAAGCACTGGTCCGACGATAGCCACCAGACCGGGCTTGACCATCTCGCGCAGCGCGCCCTTGGTGGCGATATCCACGCAAGCGGAATAACTAGGCTTGCTCGTACCCTTCATGATACCAGGATCAGCTTTAAATTGACGGCGTACTTCTTCAATAATATACCCGGCGCCCTTGCCGACTGCCCGGATGGCAAATGAGGAAAAGAGGAAAACGAGCATGGCGCCCATGAATCCACCCACAAACACGACCGGTTTGGCCATGTCGATGCTCTCGAGCTTCGCATCGGTCAGGAAGGCGGAGAACAGCAGGAAAGCCGCCAGGGCTGCGGAACCGACCGCATAGCCTTTGGTCAGGGCTTTGGTTGTGTTACCGACTGCATCTAACCGGTCGGTTTTTTCGCGCACTTTCTCCGGGGCGCCGGACATTTCCACGATGCCGCCCGCGTTATCCGCAATCGGTCCGAAGGTATCCATAGCGAGAACATAGGCAGCCGGAGCGAGCATGCCCATGGTAGCAATGGCCGTGCCGTACAAGCCACCGTCAGCAAGCCCGGTATGATTACCGATCCAGTAGGCGGCAAGCAAGGCAGCGGAGATCACGATCACCGGCAAGGCAGTGCTTTCCAGCCCGATAGCAAAACCGCTGATGATATTCGTAGCTCCGCCGGTCTTGGATGATTCAGCAATGAGCTGTACCGGACGATAACGGTGCTCCGTATAATACTGGGTCATGAGCAAGAAGAGAATGCTCGTCAGCAAACCGATGAATCCGATAAGGGAGAATTCCAGCCAGTGCTCAGTAAGCAACCAGTGCGTCGCGAAGGAAAAACCCGCTAAGGCGAGAATCGCGGTGATATAAAAACCCCGGTTCAGCGCCTGCATCGGATCTTCGTCCTCTTTCATCTTCACGGAGAATACCCCGATGATCGAGGCAATCAGACCGAAGGAACGGGCAATGAGCGGAAAAATGACGCCTCCCAGCCCGAAAACTGGATAGAGCGCGATGCCGAGGATCATAGCTCCGATATTTTCAGCAGCGGTGCTTTCGAAAAGGTCAGCCCCGCGGCCGGCACAGTCGCCGACATTGTCGCCGACGAGGTCAGCAACCACCGCCGGATTGCGCATGTCATCTTCGGGTATACCGGCTTCCACTTTACCAACCAAATCAGCTCCGACGTCGGCTGCCTTGGTATAGATACCACCACCCAGCTGGGCAAACAGGGCAACAAGCGAAGCGCCGAATCCGAAACCAACCAGCTGCAGCGGCACTTCTTCGGGATGGTCCAGCCCGCCGAATAGAACGAACAGGCCGGCGACGCC
>JAKQHK010000023.1 GCA_029573015.1 bacterium | reverse complement strand
GCTGCAGGTCAAGGTCGTCAAAGCGTTTTGCCCAGATCTTCTCCGCTCCGAACGCGGTCGCATAGGGCAACAGCTTCTCGAAGAGCATCTGCTTGTCTGCCTGAAATTCCAGCTGGCGCTCCTGGCTGGTGAGGAAATTCTTCAGGGAACGAGCCACCGCCGCTGCCTCAGTACCAGGCATAGTCTTGCGCGGCATGTTGCGACCGAACAGGAAACAGGCAACCGCTAGCAATACATTGGCAGTACAGAACGCAGCAACACCAATTCCAAGATAAAATTTGCGAATAGCGTCTGGATTTTTTTCAAAGTAGCCATTGCTGACCAGCTGCTCATAGCCCTGCTTTTTCACTTTTTCCACGAGAGAAACCAGAGAAGCATTTTTCAGGCGCAGCTCGGTACTCCCGTCAAACAAGCCGTCATAGAGCGTTCGCTCAAACTTGAGCAGACTGTCCACCGACGGACCAGCTGCCTCTGCAGAGGCTTTCTGGCCGGAACGGACCTTCTCGCCTTTGACCAGATAAAAGTCCTTTTTCTTCCTTTCTTCGATTTTCAAATAACCGCGCTGGGCAAGGTGCACGATCGTGGCGCTAATCTCCTTGAGATCAATCGATTCGTCGATTACTCCGCCGGTCTCGGCGGGAGTGAGATCCCGATCCCCGAGTTTGGGTGGATCAAACCAGGCACTCACCTCCCTGCCCTTGCCCGGATCACGCCCCTCCCGGAACCATTTCCAGGCGATCTTCACCGGATAGAGAAGATACCACCAGAGAATGGCAAGGATGATAAGGATGATCACCGCGATGCCTGCCCAGCTGTCCCAGAAACTCTTGTATTCCTCAGCCGGCAGATAGGCCACGACATCGATAGGAAAACTGACAGCAATAGATAAATTTTCATACAACGGTAAAAGCGTTGTCGTAGCGAAATACTGTGCTTCGGTGTCTACATTGGTTGTGCAATCCTGCGCTGTGCTCCCGTATGTACCGGTATAGCAAACCCTTTGTGTATCATCAGTGTTGATAGACGATGGCAAATGCACTGTGGCGCTCACCGCCTGCATGGGTACCTGCCATTCAAATCCGTTGATATTCCAGAATAGCTCGTCATGGTCGGAATAATACTCGAGCGCTCCGGAAACAACATAGGTTATGATATAGATGTGCTGCCCTCGCAGGTACACGTCCGGATTGCCAATGCGCACTTTAAACAATTGATTCGTCGATTCGCTGGCATATTCATAAGGCACATTATTTTCATCCGTAATGCTTGCCAGCTCAAAGCGCATGACATACTTTTTCCCCTCGCTGTTTTCCTTGATCTTGGGAATCTCGCGATAAATGCCACGCCGCTCATTGAAGCCGAAATCATAGGTAATCCGTTCCTGCACCGTGATGGTCCCGTCTAGATTAACCGTGATATCGCTCTGAAAATCTGCGACCTGCTCATAACCATCCGCAGCAGCAGTCCTCCCGGAAACGAGCACGCAGACGATCAGACCGGACGCAATCAAAGCTGCCTTGGCAAAAAAACGGTTCATACCGGCGCTCCATTAAAAAAAGTTAGAAAAGCATTTGCAGTACAGACAGTAATTCAATAAAAAAAACAACCAGAATAGCGTTCATTTGCTGCGCTGATTGCACTGCCGGCTGATCAGTCTCAAAGCTGACAACAACTGTCATATTTTCACCAGAACGCAACGCGCGATCAGTAACTAAGCTGATGACCCGATCGGCCTGCTCAATGGAACACTCTCGCTCTGTACTGCCAAAGTCTCCGGTAAAGCATGAAGCATCAACTGTTTCTGGGTCGATAAATGCCGGCAACCTGATTTTTGCGCTGATTTCCTCCATCGGGACTGTCCAGCCAAAACCGTTTATATCCCAGCTGAGCAGGTACATGTTAGACGAGCGATCCAGTACATTGCTGACTATGTAGTGAAACACGTATGTATGCGATCCGGTAATCGTGCGATCAATTTCACCGACTCTGATTCTAAACATATCCGCGTCAGACTCGTCACGATACTTATACGCATTACCCTGCTCATCGGTAACCACCATCAATTCGAAAGAAAGCCTGACTTGCTTCCCGTACACATCTTCTCTGACCTTGGAAATCTCTCTGATGATACCGTGGCGCTCGTTCGTCCCGAAATCAAAAGTTATGCGTTCCTGTACCATTATATTTTCATTGGGAATTATCCTGATACTCGTATGAAAATCAGTAACTTTCTCAGCTGACTCCGCATGTACTGCCTGAACCGGTATAAGCATGCACAAAAAAACAGCTGTTACTGTTAGCCCGATCCAGGTAGCGAGTTTGATCATTTCCCATCCTTTTTGACGTGGCAAACGGATAAACTATAGCTGGATTAAAACTATAAGTAAACGCTTCTCCCCTCTCCCTGCCAGCGACTCACTACTCACTACTCAAAAACCCATCGCTACACCGCCACATCCCTGCGTCGAAACTGCCACAAGCCGATCAGGAACCCCAGCACCGCGACACCGAGGAAAACCAACACGCTCTCCCACTGTATCGTCTTGTGTATTAACGCTGCGCCGCTGTCAAAATAATGGAAAAAAGAAAAATATTTCAGATCCCGTACTGATTCTTTAAGATTCGAAATGATTCGTAAGGCATACATGAAAAGCAGCATGCCCGCCATGATAGCCGCAGCCTTTCCGCGTGAGAAAAAACTACCGAGCATGATCGTCAGACTGTAGATCGCCACGGCAAACAGCATACCCAGCAGCGCGAGCGTGAGGTGATGGGTGATCTGAAAATCAACCCCGTGCAACAAAGCAAAGGGAACAACAGAAAGCACGGAAATGAAGGAAAAAAACACAATCAGGATCAAGCCGGCGATGTATTTCCCGACATACAGGCGCTTCCGCGATAGCGGCTGTGCCAGGAGAATCTCCATGGTCCCCTGATCGATCTCTCCGGCTATCGCTTGGCCGCCAAGCGACAGGACCATGATGAACATGATGATCGGCCAGACGATACTGTACTGCTCGGTAGCGAGGAATCCCTCCACGGTCTTCATCATACTCCCGGGATCAAAGCCAAATGCCTGCATCATGGAGCCAAAGCTTGATTCCATGAGCTTGTTCAGCTGGTCAGCTTCCTTGGCAATGCTTGGGAACATGCCGACATACATCCACATGAGCAGGGCATTGATTCCCAGGTAAGCTATGAGTGCTCCCCGGTTGGTCTGAATGGTCCGCTTGATGATGGCTAACATACTTTTCAAATCCTAAATAAAAAATACTATTCAAGGTTCAGGGGCCAACGCTCTCAGCTCACCACGTCGTTCGCGAACGACGTGGCTCATCGCTCAAGACTCATCGCTCAAGGCTACGAAGCGTAAAACTCCATGAATATCTCCTCCAGACTCGCGTGCGTGATCTCCAGATCCTTGATAGCAGCTCCTTTAAGCTTCTCGACAACTGGTCCGATCTCTCCCCGAACCCGAAGCTGCAAGCCATGATCATACCGCTCGACAATCTCTATCCCTTCCCCAAGCAAACTCTGCTCATCTGTTTTGGCAGTGAAGTAAACATGCACCGAGTACATACGTTTTTTCTTCAGCTCGGCGATGCTTTCCGTACCCACGAGCTTGCCGTTTTTGATTATGCAAACCCGATGGCAGATCTTCTCTACTTCAGCAAGGTTATGGGACGATATGAAAGCAGTTCTTCCTTTACTGATCCGCTCTGCAAGCACTGCGTAGATCGTATGCTGGAGCAGCGGATCCAGACCGGTCGTCGGTTCATCCAGGACAATCAAACGCGGGTCATGCGCCAGAGCCATGATCAAGCCGAGCTTCTGCTTGTTGCCAGAAGAATAGTTCTTTGTCTTTTTATGAGGATCAAAATCCAAAGCAGTGCACAACGCTTTTTCGTCG
>JAKQHK010000113.1 GCA_029573015.1 bacterium | reverse complement strand
GCAGCCTTCCTATTCCGGTATCCGAGCGTTCACCTGCTGCAAGTAAGAGGAACAAGTCACTGATCCCTTGGAATAAATCAGAGAATCTTCCCTCCGTAGAAGTAAAGAAGCAGGCAGACGGGAAAATAATTACCACCGAGCACTTCGGGGTGGAAGCGGTGATTGACGGCAGGCCTGGTCGGTTCAGTAAAATTATTCCCAAGGGTGCCATCCTGCCGGCCAGCAACCGCAAAGTTTATTTTCCGGTTGCAGACTATCAGGAATCTGTGATCGTGAGATGTTTTAAGGGTGAGTATGACGATGTGGCGCGCAATATCATGCTGGGCGAATTTACCATCTCTGGAATTCTTCCCCGGACGCGCGAACAGACGCAGGGGATAGCCGTAACCTTTTCTATCAATCGTTTGGGGGTGGTACTCGTGGATGCGGTTGAGATCGAAAATCCTGATAACCATCTCAAGGTAAAACTGGAATATCATAAACCGGACGGTTTGGTAAAAAGTGTGGCAAAAGGCATTGCCCGCGAAGTGGCCGGGATGCTATTGCCAGGTAAGAAATAGGTGTAATCATGGCCGAATGCACTATTCATAACAATCTTTCCTACTGTACGTGTACGTATGAACCCTGCAGCCGCAAGGGAAAGTGCTGCGAATGCGTAGCGTATCACCGGGAAAACGGAGAGCTGCCTGGCTGTTTTTTTTCGCCTGAAGCAGAAGCAACCTATGACCGGAGCATACGGGCATTTATCCAGGCGCATACCTCATGAGGATCTATGCATACTATTGTCGTAATCCCCGGCTGGGGTATGGGCAGTCTAAGTTACCAACATGCCATGCGGTCGGTACGTCAAGCTGGCTATGATGTCTTGATATCCGATATCAAGCTGCGTACTCAGGCCACCAACGAGCTGATTTTGGATGATTACTGTGCGAGGCTGCACGAAGCCGTGAGTGAAACCCATGAAAAGCCGTTTGTTCTCATGGGGTATTCTTTGGGTGGCGCGCTTGCTGCCGCGTATGCGAAACGCTATCCTGAAGAGGTAGCTTGTTTGCTGCTAGGTGATCCAGCCGGTATGCAGGGACAGGAGTCGGCACGAGCCATTGCTAGAAGGATTATCGGTATGTGGGTAAAAAGTTTTGTCCAGCCAAAATCAAGTCTTGCAGCCCTGCGTATGCTCGCAGACGGTTTAAAACATGTATTGTTCTATCCAGACCATACGCGCACATCCACCCGCATTGCTACGCAGGTGTCGCTTGTCGGGCTAGTACAGCAGCTAAGCTGTCCTATAAGCATCGTGTGGGCTGAAAATGATGAAATTTTTTCAAAACATTTGGCATTGGAACTCAAAAAAGTTGTTCCGGCGAGCACCCTGCATCTGGTCAAAGGACGACATGACTGGATCCATCAGACGAGCAGCCAGCTTATACCCATACTAGCAGATATACATGCAGACTACTGACAAACAGGACGAAATCCTTGATATCGTTGACGAGCAGGATCGAATTATCGGGCAGGAAAAACGCGGGATCTGCAATCGCAGTCCGGGTATCATCCATCGCGCCGCGTATGTGCTCGTGTTCAACCGTGCTCGTGAGCTGTACATGCATCGCCGTTCGCTGTCCAAGGATACCTGCCCGGGCATGTGGAGCGTTTCCTGCGCTGGACATGTGGAGAGCGGCGAAAATTACGAGACAACTGCGCAGCGTGAGTTATTCGAAGAACTTGGTGTCCGGGCTGAGGTGAACTATTGGGAGAAATATCTGCTGCGCTACAGCAATGAGAATGAGTATTCCGCCATTTTCCATACGGCATATGAAGGTCCGTTCGTACTCGAGCCGTCTGAAATACTCGAGGGTGCATTTTATACCCTGGAAGCAGTTGTGACCCAACTTTGGAACAAACTGACCCCAGCGGCGCAGATGGTTCTGCAACATCTTCACGAAGATGGTAGAATCCGTCTGCCTGCAGTATCAACCGTTATCAGTGGGCATCAGGAATGCAGATAGCAGGAAAAAACATACAACGCGTACATTTTACTGGCATCAAAGGTGTCGGTATGGCTGGATTAGCGATCATAGCCAAACAGATGGGATTGGATGTCAGTGGCAGTGACGTTACTGATGAATTTATTACTGATCAAGTACTCGCTACACGGGGTATTGCCTGGCAGCCGGGCTTTGATCCGCATCGTGTTGAAACTGTTGATCTGGTTGTCGCGACCGGCGCCCATGGTGGCAAGACTAATCCAGAAGCACAGGCTGCTCAGGAGCAGGGGATCCCGGTGCTCATGCATGCGGAAGCGCTTAGCCTCTTTGCCCAAGGAAAAAAAGTCATAGCTGTTGCTGGTTGCCACGGTAAAACAACTACATCAGCCCTGCTTTCCTGGGTGCTCACGCAGGCAGGCTATGAACCGAGTTTTCTCGTCGGTACGAGTGAAATTACCGGTCTCGGATTTGCTGCTGCCTTTGGCAAAGGTGAGTATTTTGTCATCGAGGCTGACGAGTACATGACCTGCCCGCAAACTGACCGCACCCCGCGTTTTCTCTATCTTGATCCCTTTATCAGTTTGATTACCAATATCGAACACGACCATCCGGACCGGTATGCCACCCTGGCGGAAACCAAGCTGGTTTTTAAACAGTTCATCAACAAAACGCCTCAAGACGGATTAATTGTTGCCTGTACTGACAGCGAGCCTCTGCGATCCGTATTGGCTGAACAGCGGTATGATGCCCCGGTCGCAACCTATGGTTCCGATGAGGAAGCCGACTGGCAAGTGCTGGATTTTAAAAGCGAGCACGGATTTGTTTCCTGGAGAATCAAACAGCAAGAAACCGTTTCAGAGACATTTTGTCTACAGGTGCCTGGTTTGCATAACGCACTCAATGCTACCGGTGTTCTGCGGGTGCTTGAGGAGATCGGTTTGCCTCCAGCTGAGGCGAGTGGCCATTTGTGCAGCTTCAAAGGACTGAAGCGTCGCTTTGAGTTCATCGGCGAGCGCAATGGCGTCAAGGTGTATGATGACTACGCACATCATCCTTCTGAGATCAAGGCCACACTGCGCGCTGCCCGGGAATGGTTCCCCGGGCAGCGAATCATCGTTGTCTTTCAGGCGCATACTTACAGCCGTACCCAGGTACTGTTTTCCGAGTTTTCCCAGGCATTTACTGATGCTGATCAGGTCATCATCCCGAAAATCTTTCCTTCTGCCCGGGAAAAGGATACACTCGGCATGACAGCGGCGCATCTGGCGCAGGGTATCCAGCGCTATCATGACGCGGTCATGCACATCGAGGATGTAGCTGAGATACAAGCATGGTTACACGAGAACACGACTGCCGGCGATATCCTCATCACCATGGGAGCAGGTGATATTTATCATCTTGGAACAGCATTTCTAAACACTTAACGCTATGAATCGTTCGAAACAACTCATCGTTTTCTTCATCATCATTGGCTTGATTTTACTGATCGGCATCTGGATCGGGTATCAGTTCCTCGATCCGTTCAACCGCGATATCATCATCGCAACCATTCCCTTTGACATGACGTTTTATCTGGTTTCCACTTTCCTGTTCGTGATATTTAATCGGATATTCCATGGGTTGGGAGGATTGGGCTTTATCGAAGCCAAGCTCGTGCAAGCCAGGGACGTTAACGTTCATTTCACTGACGTCATTGGTATCGATGAGGCGGTGGAGGAGGCACAGGAGGTGGTGCAGATGGTGCGGGACCGCATGGCTGCCAGGGGCAAACCGAAAAAACGTATGATTCGTGGTCTGCTCATGCTTGGCCCGCCCGGCTGCGGAAAGACACTTCTTGCTAAAGCCATGGCAACTGAGGCAGGGTTACCGTTTCTGGCGCTTTCTGGCAGCGACTTTGTAGAAAAATGGTATTCACTCGGTGCAGCCCGCATCCGGGGTGCATTCAAGGAAGCCAAACGGCTTGCCGAACAAAAAGGCGCCTGCGTGATATTTATCGACGAACTTGACGTTATCGGCAGGATGCGGACCTTTTCCGGACGGGGTGGGGAAGAGGAGACTAATCGCACCTTGACCCAGTTACTCGTGGAGAAGGATGGTCTCAATGCCCGGGAGGTTTCCAATATCATCGTCGTCGGAGCAACTAATGCGAGTGAGGATATCCTCGACAAAGCGCTCCTGCGGCCCGGACGGTTTGACCGCAAGATCTATATCGATCAGCCAAGCAGGGAGGGGAGGGAGCAGTTGCTCCGTCATTTCCTCGCGCAGGTGCTCTCGGCGCCTGATATTGACATGGCGTCGCTGGCTAAAATTACCTGGGGTAAAAGCGCTTCTGACATAGAAAATATCGTCCGGGAGGCAGCTCTCATTGCTGCCAAGGAAAACAAAGCCAAAGTGGAATTTCCGGATCTGATTGCGGCTCTGGAACGGCTTGATCTCGGGCTCAAAGGCATGGGAAGCATGGGAGATGAGGATAAGCTGCGGCTTGCCTATCATGAAGCCGGCCATCTGCTGGCTGCTCGTTATTTTGACCCGGAGCAGGAGATCGTGCGAGTATCGATCAAACCGCGCAAACGCAAATTCAGCGTGGTGCAGCAGGTTCCCCGGGAGGAACTCTATATCCGCAACCGCGATGTATTTATGAACCAGATCAAGATGCGGCTGGCAGGGTTTGTCGCCGAGAAGGTGGTATACGGCTCATCATCAGAATTGACCCGGGATGATTTCAAGGAAGCGACCGGTCTTGCCCGTGATATGGTCTGGGTGTACGGCATGGGTTTGAGCGGGTATGTCGGCAATTATCTCGCGATCAGCATTGATGACATATCGGACACATTCAAGCAGCATTTGAATAATGACAGCGAAGCTATCATCAGACAGTGTTCTGATAGCGTTGAGGAGTTGCTGACACGCAATCGTCCGAAGCTCGACGCTGTGGCCAAGCAATTGGTAGACACTGAGGAACTCGGTCCTGCAGATATACAGGCAATATTCGCATGAAAACACCCTGGAAAACCAAAGTTAAAATATGGATACGCTTGAATCGCAGTGCTTTTTTCGTGCTGCTGACATCGGCGCTGATCTTGGGAGGAGCGATCTACGGCATCAGCTTGCTGGATTCCTATCCGCGCACGCAGCTGCTGGCGCAAACGCCGGTGTATCTGCTCAAACAGACAGTCGGTACCTTCCTTTGGGTATTTATTATCATCAAATTTTTGCAGCGCGGCGATGACGAGCTGTTCAGCAAACATTCCTATGCTGCTCAGGATACGGACGTACATTTCAGCGACATTGTCGGTGCAGAGGAAATTAAGCGTGAAGCTCAGGATATTGTTACCTTACTTAAACGGGAAGGTAATCTGCATGCCGTGGGAGCGAGGACTGTTCGCGGGGTGCTGATGATCGGTCCGCCTGGGTGCGGGAAAACTTTTTTAGCCAAAGCTATCGCGACTGAAGCAGGCATCCCATTTCTCTCCACTTCCGGCAGTGAGATGACTGATATGTATGTGGGCGTAGGTGCGAGCAAGATCCGGGATGTGTTTTATCAGGCGCGCCTGCTGGCGCAGACTTATGGAAGCTGCATTATCTTCTTTGATGAAATCGACGCTATTGGTAAAAAACGCAGTTTTGGATTTGATGCCGATCAGGAAACCAACAAAACGCTCAATCAGCTGCTGGTAGAAATGGACGGCATCGTCAAGCAGCGGGACAACATCACCGTGATCGCTGCGACGAACGCGCCGGAAGAGATGCTTGATCCCGCCTTGCTGCGTGCTGGAAGATTTGATCGCAAATTACACTATGACCTCCCGACGCGGGAGGAGCGCGAGGCATTGCTGACGCATTTTCTGGGCCGGAAAAATTATGACGCAACTAAAATTCTGGTACCGTTTTGGGCTGGGGTCACAACCTACCGTAGTCCGGCAGAGTTGGAAAATTTTATCGAAGAAGCCGAAATCATATCCCAGCGCAATGCCCATGAAGTCATTATGGTCGAAGATATGAGCGAGGCGCTTGAGCGTATCGAGCTCGGCCTGCGCCGCACGAAGAAAGTCATGCAGAAGGAACGGGAAGCCACTGCCTATCATGAGGCTGGTCATCTGGTGGCGATTCATTATTTATCTCCCATCCAGTCTTATTTTAAGATTTCGATAGTCTTCCGCAAGGAAACACTCGGAGTGGTACACACCTTTGCCAAGGAAGAAAGCATCATCAAGTCCAGGGAAGAATACCTCGGTCATATTCAGGGATTGCTTGGCGGATACGTAGGGGAAAAGGTTAAATATAACGCAACCACCAGCGGTGTCGCTAATGATTTTAAACACGCCATGCAATTGGCACACTCTATGGTATTCCGCCATGGCATGGGCGAGAGCGGGCACATCGGTGATTATACCTCCCTGCCGCGTGCCATGATGTCAGAGCAGCTGCGCCGGGAATTAAACGAAGATATCGAGCGGATCTTGCGTTTTTGTCTACAGGAGACAGAGAAGCAATTACGCAAGCGCTGGGATTTGGTAGAAATGATTGTTGGCCAGCTTATGGAATATGATGAGCTCGAACTGCTGCAAATCAAAGCGATCATCGATCAATATGAGAATGCAGGTAAAACGAAAAACGGCCCGCTGACTTTTTCCAAAGCGTAGCCGTTGTAGAGCTTAACGCATTTTAACAATTATGCAGCGAGGACTTCCTTGACTACGGATACGAGGTCATAGGGAGTGATCGTCACCTTGGTGATGAATTTTTCCGCACCCAGGGACAATCCTTCTTCGCGAACCTCCTGACCCTCCAGATTGGAGACGATAACCACCGGTATTGTTTTGTAGCGGTCATCCTGTTTGAGGAGCTGGAGGAGTTGGAGACCGGACATGCCTGGGAGAAGCAAGTCCAGAATGATGAGGTCAACGGTATTTTTTCCTAATATCGTCAGGGCTTCCTCTGCTTTTCCGGCGGTAAAAGCTTTAAAACCCATCATTTCTAGTTGCTTCTGGTAAATTTCAGCAATATAGATATCATCTTCGACGAGCAGAATGGTCTTTTGGTTATTTGTTTCTTCGTTCATGCGGCCTCTGATTAGGGCAGATTTTTTACCTGATTAGTATACCAGAGAGTAAGTACGATTGACAACGCACCTATTCACAAAAATCAATAGCTGTCTGCATGCTGGAGTTGTTATCTGCTCATGTGCGCTGATAACCGCCTGCACACCGACGTATTCCCGAGATGATTTGGCCGAGACTGTTGTTCGTGAGATTAATGAAGATTGGGGAATCGAGGTACGCGCGGTCAGGGAACGTGATGGAGCATTTGGCGTATTTTATATAGAGGATTCCCTTTGGGATGAGGATGGAAGGCTGCAAACGCAGGCTGATGGCCATATTGCTGGCTTGCTCCGGACAATGGAACGGGTGATCATCAGCTCCGATGCTGAGATTGATACAATATCGGTAACTGTAGCCGGGGATGATTCTGTTAAAAACCTCCAGTTTGAAAGGCCGTTCCGGGAAATCCGGCAGAAGCGCGCCGGGGCTATAGCCTGGCAAAACGTCTTTGATGCCGAAGAGGCGGAAACAATTCCTTGCTGGCGCTGGGAACTATTTGATGAAAATATATACATTCATGCTGGGCTGGACGAGGAGCAGCTCAGTACACAGGTCCGCGAGCTAATAGCGGAAAAAACCGGCTTGAAAGCGCAGGTTGCTTTGGTTAATGGCACGCTCGGGATAGCATTCAGGGAAGCCAAAATGTGGGAAGAGCAGGAACTTGCAGAAAAAACAGATTTGCTGCTTGACCAGTTTCTGCTCTATGCGGCTAATAGCGCTCTCAAGTCAGATCTTGATATCAAGCGGCTATCCGTGACTGTTAATGGTAATGATTCCGAGGTGAATTTGACCCGGGCAGTAGCCATGGAGGATATCCGTGCCTGGGTCACCGATGCCATTGACCGGGATACACTTCTGGCTGGAGCGGTGCAGACACGCAGCCGGTACTGGGAGTGGGATGTATTCGGGCGGCTCCCTTGGTATACAGATGAAGAAGTCAGGACAGCACTCCAGCAGGAAATTCGGTTACGTGCCGGCATGCAGGCGGACGTCAGGATCAATGCGGACATAGTTGCCATAACGATACGGACTGCGCAGCCGGATGCGATCCATACCGGATCTTCACTGACTGAGACGTTTTCGGCAGCGTTACGAGCGGGTGTGCGTTATCTCCTGCTGGCGCAGACAGATTTCAAAGAGTTAGTGCTGCGTGCCGAGGGAACTGCCGGCTCACAGCTGTGCTTCACTGCTGAGCTGCCTGAACTCGTCGATCGCTTATCCTCAGAGGATCCTGACACCTCACTTGTTAATTATTTCAATGCGGAGGTGCAGCATGCATGCACGGAGCTTTAATAAAACTGTTGCTTTCGTAGCGCTATTTGTCAGTTCGTTGTGTGCAGTCTTAGTCTGGGGTGTACTTGCCCTGGAGAAGAAATCGACACCATCCGTTTCTGAGCCAGCAGTTGAGGATGTATTTCCTGATAATTTTTCCTTGCGCTTTGAGTATGGTGTCTGTGCTGAAACAGCTTCCCGCAACTATTTGGAAATTAACGCAGACGGATCCGTTTACCGCTTATATCTCACTGATGATCAGCAAACCGGCAGAGAAGCGCAACGTGCACTTACTGGCGTAGAGCAGGGACGGCTACTGACATTATTGGAGGATGAACATGTATGGGACCTGCCCGATGTGATTACTGCGCCAGAGGGTGTTATTCCTCTTGATCCCGGCTGCAGCCGTCTCATGGTTCAAAGTGCTCAGAAGCAGAAGAGCATCGATGAAGCAGATGGTATAAATGCCAGTTACTATACCATTAAAACTTATCTCATGTCCTTATAAAAGTCGATTTCATGGCAAGTGTTTCCCGGTTGGATACACTCATACGGCGGTGCCTGTATACAGGTTTCTTTTTGCTGCCGCTCGTGTTTAACGCGTGGACATTTGAAAAATTCGAATTAACGAAAATTTTATTGTTTTATGGGATGGTACTTATTGCTGGTTTGCTTGTGAGCGTTAAGCTATTAGCAGACGGAGAGTTACGCATCCCGAAAAATCGTTTATTTGCAGTAGTAGTCAGTTTGGGGATTATTTTTTTTCTGAGCAGTGTTGTTAGTGTACATCCGCAGACCAGTTTCTTGGGGTATTATCTGCGTTTTAACGGTAGTTTTCTCCATTATGCTGCCTTGATTTGTATGCTCCTCGTCTTGGATAACTGCCGCAGTAATTCCCTGTACGAACGGTTGTTCCGTCTGTCAGTCGCTGCCGGAGTGCTGACCAGTATTTATGGCATAGTTCAGTGGTTTGGCTGGGATTTCAAGACGTTTAATATCGTAGGGATACGGGCGCTTTCTACATTCGGCGAGCCGACGAATCTAGCAGGGTTCCTGGCGATAATTCTGCCATTTACACTCATGTATGTGATGATTGCCCGTTCGCGTCGAGAAAAGATTGTTTATTCGGCAAGTACTGTTGCAGTGTACTTTTGTCTATTGCTTACCTATTCGCGCGGCGCATATCTGGCAGCCGGATGTGCAGTATGTATCTTGTTTGTTGCGCTTTTCATAAATCGTCGCCAGATAAACTTGCGGGAGATTTCGCCATATCTCGGCTTGATCACAATAGCCTGTGTATTGGTAACGGTCTACGTTTTTACCGTACCGCGAACAATCACATCAGCGTTTCAGAACCGGGAAACCAGCACCCTGTCCATCCGGCTGGAAGTCTGGAAGACGGTGCCAGTGCTCGTTGCAGAAC
>JAKQHK010000015.1 GCA_029573015.1 bacterium | reverse complement strand
GCAGGAGGATCGGGAAATATTGTCGGATATCTTCACTGAATTATGTACGCGTGTTGCAGAAGATTTACAACGCAAAGGCTATGTCGGGCGAACGATCGGTATCAAATTGCGATACGAAAATTTTCAAACGATCACACGTGACCTGACTGTACGGAACCCGACTGCTGATGCGTCAACTATTCGTAAGGCTGCGAGAGATTGTCTTCGGCGTGTTCCTTTGGAGCAAAGGCTAAGACTGCTCGGCGTTCGTATCAGCGGACTGTCCAGAATCAGTACGTTATTAAAGGAAAACTATTGCTTTCAGGAAGAATTGTTCTGATTAATGGAAAAGACTATGGATATCAGACCAATCAGAACAGACACTGACTACCAGTTCAGTACTGAAGGAAGTCGAAACGCTCATGACTGCAGAATCTAAATCCAGAACACGAGAAGATTTCTGGTAACACTGATCGAAGTCTGTGAACGGAAACACTTTCCATTCGATCTGCCTGATCCTGCTGAAGCCATCAAATGTCAAAGACCTGGAACCCACGATTGGAAAAAGCAACTGTATATATGAAGCTCCGAATCATAAACGTTCTCTGACACTCAAAATGATTCAGAGAAAACTTTACCAAGATCTGGGTATCCCCTTTGATAAACAGCCTTCGCAGATATATTCAGCCCCTTCGTGTGTAAAGAGGTGTACGAAAAGTTTAGCTACGTCATCCGAACAAAAAATATTGAGTGTATGTTTTAATCCGCTTACTTAAGGTTAAATTCCTGTGTGTTGATATCTTGTTTTTGATGCAAAACGCGTACCACAATCATTGCATCTTCAATAATGCGGAAATAAAAACAACGTTCACGATAAGGAAATACACGCAAACCACTGCTTATCCAGTCACGTGGCGAACCCGTAACTCCCGATTTGGCTAAACTGAAAAGTTTGTTCGTCAAATCATTTATGAATATTTTGGCTGCTGTTGGATTGTCCCGTTTTATATGTTCATAAATTGCTGACAAATCCGCTTTGGCAGTATCGGTGACGATGAGGCGCAGACTTTGAATTGTTTTTCTCCCTCGGATTCCTTAGCGGGTAATACTGTTTTCAAACTCCTGTGCATTATCATATTCTGTAATGCGTCCGGCTTCTATATCTGCGTCTCCTTCGGCAATCAATGCTCGCAAGCGTTTAATTTTTTCATTGTTCTCATAGTCTTCTAAAAGGCGTAAGCCGGCCCGCACAACTTCTGTTCGATTTCCAAAGCGGCCTTTCTCTACCATATTTGCAAGAAATTCAATATCACGTTCACCAAGTGTAAAACTTACTGGTTTGGTTGTTCTGGTCATTGTCATAGTCCCTCTTAATCATATTTGAGTAATATTAATACAATATATAGTATTGTCGTTAAATCAGATCAGCGATAGCTATCGCTATCACTATCACTATTACGCCGTACGATGCGGTAGCAGAGATGGTTCCGGCTGGTGTTGCTGGTGTTACCAGTTTAGCGGCCGTAATCAGCATTGGTCCGCGCCTCGATGCTAACCCACCAGGGCAGTGTGCGCTGGATCCGAATCGGGAGGGCAGATGCCAGCATGGATAGGGTATTGTCCGTATCCCGTAGCGGGAAACTGCCAAACACGCGCAAGTGAGCCACTTCAGGGGCTATCCCTAAATACCCGTTGCGATAACGGCGCAGTTCCTTTACGACTTCGCCCAGTGACATATCCCAGGCTACCAGCACGCCACGGCTCCAGGCTTCACGCGCAATATCGGCTGGCTCGATAGCTGCCAGGGCATCGGTAGCGAAATGGGTTTGCTGTCCTGCTTGGATGAGGGAGGATGTACCCGCCGCAGAGGTTATTTCGACGCTACCCTGATAGACTCCCAGGAAGGTTTTGTCACTCTCCAATCGCACAGTAAAACGGGTGCCCAATGCTCTCAACCGTCCCTGTGGTGTATCGACTACAAAAGGCCGCTGTGGGTCAGTAGCAGTATCGATCAGAATTTCACCTGTGATCAGGCACAGGCGGCGGAGACTGGCGTGATACGCTTCGTTGAGCGCAGTAGCAGTATTGAGCCAGACATGCGTGCCATCCGACAGGACGACTTCGCGCTGCTCACCGGTAGCAGTGTGATGATCGGCCATCTGTGCCAGAACGATACCGGGTAGCGGTGTATGACGCCAGGTTGCCCAGCCGAATAGTCCGGTTCCGGCCAGAGCGACGATACTGGTCAGTATTCTGCGGCGCTGTATCACCCGGCTATTGGCAGCCCATAAACCATCGGCAGTTTGTCGGGGGTCAGGGGTAGCATGGATAGGCTCGAAGCTGCGGCTGATGGTTTCAACATATTGCCAGGCGAGGCGGTGGTCGGAGCTGTGTTCCAGCCAGGACTGCCAACGGGCATGATCATCGTGGGTGGCTTCGCCGGAACGCAGTAGTGCATACCACTCGGCAGCCTGTTCCATCGCCTGATGCGAGGGTTCAGTCGGAGTAGAATCAGGCAATGGGGTCGTAGTGGACACGTGAATCAGGCCATGCCGGGATCAAGGGAATCCATACTTGCGTACCATGCGAGATGAAACGCCAAGTGCTTCAGCCACTTCCTTGTCCGTCATCTGGCAAGCTGCAGCCATGAGGAAAGCTCGGGCAGCTTTAGGCGGAAGATCGAGCAGCATAGTGCCGATTTCATGCAGCGCTTCCAATACCATGACTTGTCGCTCGGGAGAAGGGGCGAGGGCCTCCGGCCATGCAGCCAGGGTATCCAGCCAGGCTCGTTCGATTTCACGGCGGTGCCACAGGTTGATGCACATGCCCTGAGCCATGGTACGCAGGTAGGCGCGTGCTTCACCAAAATTGGCAAAACCGCGAGGAGCCGGTTTGATAATAAGGCGCAGAAAAGTATCATGTGCCAGATCGGCTGCGTCAGCAGCGTTACCCAACCGGTGGCGTAACCAGCTGTACAGCCAGTCATGATGATCGCTGTACAGGAAATAAACCTGCTGCATCGCAGAATCGGCAGTCGGTACGATATCCTTGGAGGAATCGGTTGAGCACATATACAGAAAGATCAAGAAATGAGAACGATTCACATTCTACAAGATGCAATATGAATCTTGCAATCGAGCTTTGATCGGCTGCTGTTGACGATAATGCATATCCATCATCTGTTGTTTAGCTCCATGGTATGCCGATAGCTCGCCAGGAGTGGATGGTCTGGTGTATGGTGGAGTAAGGGCGCCTG
>JAKQHK010000010.1 GCA_029573015.1 bacterium | reverse complement strand
GGTCCTATGCGTTCAACGTGTCCTGATAACCCCAAATGAGGCAAACGAACACCAAACTGCTCTATAAGTTCCAATTGTGCCATGCCGGGGTGTATCTCATTATTATTTGGTACCAAATCAGTCAGAATATACATACCCTGAGGCGATAACGAATTGCGAATACGTGGAAAGACCGCCGCGGCATGATCCAATAAATACCGCAGGGAAAAGAAACAGGTGAGGATATCAACATCAGCCGGCCATGCTTTAGGATCAGTAAAAATATCCGTCTGATGATACTGAACATCCGGCTGCTGTCTGCCTCGTAGTTGAGCCAAGTCAGGACTGGATTGCAAAAAATCAAGATCTCGTCGTGATTCTGCAATCATTTGCGCTGATTGCTCCAAAATATGAACTTCGGCATTCTGCCATACAAATGGAGGAAGATTCCGAAATGTCGATGATCCTGCCATCATATCGACAACACGATACTGTTCCCGTTGCACCTTATTCTGCCACAAAAAGCTGGCAAGCCAGGTACGCGTCATTTCGTGAACGTCTGACCATTCGGTATTCCAGGTCGGAGCCTGCTCCTCCCAGTGCCGGGCAAAACGAAACTGGTCGATTGGTGGTACGATATCTAGCAAACTGATGCTCGTTAAAAATATTGTGTCCTATCGTAACATGAATTTAGCCTTATCACCATCTCTCTCGCCTTCGAGTCATCCCATCCCGCCCCCAGTCACTCTGGAGTGAAGCAACATCCTGTTGATGAACGATAGGGTCCACCTGTTACGCTGATTAACGGATAAGCCAACGGGATGGCATTCAAGTACAACCAGTAATCCGCATCTCGCATGGGTGGTAGGATAACAGACTACAAGCTAGACTCTCCTTTCCGCCGCTTAATCGCGGCTTCAAGGATTTCGTATCGCCCACCTTCACTGTGGCTTCGGTGGGCTCCAGAGTGACACCAGACGGGATCATGCCATGTCGACTAGACCTGATTACCCAGATCACTCGATGGACCAGGCGCAGCCTGACCATCCTGCTTGTGTCTCACCCACTCCGCATCTACTGCCTCCTGCAGATCAGCAAGCTGTAGCCAATAACCCGCAGGTCCGGTGTCGGACTGTTTCTGTTTCAGATGATCAGCCAGCCAGCCGATGCCATGGTTTCTCAGCATCAGTAGACCAAGCCGGGCGACATCGATGGGCAAGGCAACCGGAGGATGCAGACCTGGGTTGATCTCGGCTAGTTCCAGCCGCAGTTCAGCCTGCAGACGGGTACAACCGAGGATGCTTGCCTTGAGCTCTCCGTCCAGTACGGAAGGATCAACGACTTTCCTGCCATCGTTATCTTCAATCGCCATTCCGTTAATCGTCAAGAGGTTGTGCAGTTTATCCATAAGTTTTATGACGAGTAGAGTACATTTGAAATTCCAATGCAATCGCTGACCCGAACCCTCAGGGCCGATAGCCACCTCACAGCTGTAGCTGGCAGGCACCTGTTGATACGTTAAATTTTCAGAAGAACCTGCCTCAGCGGTCTTTTTCGCTGGGGCTGTAGTGGGTTCTAGGGTAGCACGCACTCGCTCGCAAACAGTATTGATATGATCTATCTCAGCATCAACTTTTCCCCAGGCATTTATCAATCCCTCTGAAAGCCTACCACCGTGCTGCTGACGATAGTTTGCCCGTTTGCGATCAATGGCTTCCTGATCTTTGGTCAGGGCGCGCAATCCCTCAGCCTGGAGAGGATGGATGAGATGCGCATCTTTTTGTCGATCCGGTATAACAACGATATAATAATAATTTTCACCTGTCTGCCGGTTATACTCTTTCCGTATGGCATAGCTTTGCCGTTTACCTTTACCATTATCGAGTCCATGCCATAACCGATACCGAACGTTTTGGTCCTGATAGAGCTCCTCCCTTTGGTCAACAACACCCTGCCGCGGCTGAGCGAGCACCAGTCGAGTACCCTGAAATTCTACAGCCCACGTATTCGCAAGTAAATTCCGGATATCGGATAACTGTTCTTCGCTTCGCGCATACTCCCACCCGCTGATGAGCCAATTTTTTTCAAGGATACCAGCCGGCTCATCACCCTCCCCTCCCCCTACCGGTTCACTGATACGATAGACGAACGCCTGGGTATCCTCGATAAGATCATGCAAAAAGGCAATCTCGTACCCATCTGCTACCGGGCTATGAGCAAACAATCCGTTATCCGGCACGATGCCTGCCAGAAACTGACGCGCAAACTCCTGTACTGCCCAAAGATGGGTTTCATATGCTTCTCCGGTCTTGCGCGGGATGCTGGCAAATAAGCCCCTGATTATTGAATCAAGCTCCTGCCGCTGTTTGAGATGCTGATATAAATATAACAAGTCTGATAAATACTTGCTCCGTTGGTCTCGTCCCAATACATAACGCGATCCCTGCTGCAGAGAAGCCTTCAGCGCGTCCAGTCGTATTCGATATGCTGACTGCGAGCGCGCTTCAAATGACTCAGGTGTCGCCTGACCGAACAGGATTATATTCCGATACGGTTCGCTGGCACATGACAGATAACAAGCTTCAGTCTGCAGTGCGTGCCGGTCTAGTTCTTGAGCGAATTCCTCGATATTCACAGACAGGTCATCACGTCCGGCAGTTTCACATGCCTGCAATTTTGCTTTTAAGACGCTGAACTCATCTTCGGGTATATGGTCCATAACTTCGATTTTCATAACATGCATAAACAAAGAGAGCATCCACGGATGCTCTCTTTTGGTTTTTTGAACTGTAGTATAGTTTACCCTATGACCATCTTCACATCAACTCCTGC
>JAKQHK010000109.1 GCA_029573015.1 bacterium | reverse complement strand
CGAATTCGCAGGAGTGTTTGTCATATTAGCCATCCCTTTCGTATCCGGTCTGTTCGCTTTTGTTCTCTCGGACGCCGTAGCCTATATGCTCATAGCCGTTGCTTTTACCTTGGGCATCCTTTACTCCATTTTCTGGACGTTCAGCGTTACCATCGCCACCCTGACCGCCACGCACGGAGCTGCGGCCCTGCGCGCCAGTAAGGAACTTGTCCGACCGCGGCTCGGGAAAGCGTTCCTGGTGATTTTCGTTCTCGGCATACTCAATACGATTGCCAATGCGGTCATCAGCAATATTGGTAACAGTATGCCGTATGAAATCGTTTTTATTCTCGCTATCGGTGCTTTTGCTGATATTGTCGCCTCGTATTTCATCGTTGCCAATCTGATATTCTATCTGAACTTTGATGCAACGAGGTCGAGTGCGCCACCTCCCGCAGCTACTCTATCCTGAAAAACGTATGCATAACGTTTCAAAACTAGTACATGCTCTCACATCGCTCTCGACCCCGGATAACCGGATGCGTACAGAACGATATTACAAAACAGATCCGGGCGAATATGCCAGCCACGATATTTTCCTTGGTGTGCCGAATGTAAAAGTCAGAGAAATCAGCCAGGCGTACAGCGATCTCAAATTTGAACCTCTCTCCCAGTTGTTTGAAAGCAAATATCATGAAGTCAGACTCGCAACGATTTTTATTCTAGTCAACCAGTACCAAAGGACAAAAGACAATCAGACGCGCGAGACCCTCTACCAGTTTTATCTGCAACACCTGGACTGCGTTAACAACTGGGATCTCGTTGACTTGAGTGCTGATAAAATCATCGGTTCCTATCTTCTGGACAAGCCCAATAAACGAAAAATCCTTTATAGATTAGCAAAGTCCAAAAATCTTTGGCACCGACGCGTCAGTATCATCGCTACCTGGGCTTTTATCAGGAAACAGCACTTCTCGGATACACTTTTACTCTGCGAACTGCTGCTTGCAGACCAGGAAGACCTCATACACAAAGCCTGCGGCTGGATGCTCAGGGAAGTGGGAAAAAGGGATCAGGCGCTTCTGGAAGCATTCCTCAAACAGCACATCAGAAAAATCCCGCGCACCACGCTCCGCTACGCCATAGAGAAATTTAATGAATCTAAACGCCATTTTTTCCTCTCCCTTTAGTAATATCTAGTCGCTAGTCTCTAGTCTCTAGTCCCTAGTCCCTAATGTCTGATGTCTAATTTCTAGTCCCTAGTCCCTCCCATGATCAAACACTTTATCTTCGACCTGGATGGAACGCTTGTTGATTCTGAACCGCTGTTCAGTAAAGTCTGGCACCAACTTGGCGCACGGTACAATCGCATGTACACGCCGGAAATCAAAGCAAGCATCATGGCGAACAAGGCGATTGTTGCGGTCGAACGCATCCTCGAAGCCTGGGGTCTCGACCTTTCCCCGCAAACAATCCTTTCGGACATTGACAGTATGTACAGCGAACTGATCGCAAAGGATATCACCCTGCTGCCCGGAGTCTCGACGCTATTTTCCCGGCTGGACCGGCTGCAAATCCCCAAATCGCTCTCCACCTCCAGCCAACGCAAGTGGGTTGACACTATTTTCAACAAGCTGAAACTGCATGGATCTTTCCAGCATGTAATCACTGCGGATGATGTCAGGGAAGGAAAACCGCATCCCGAGGCTTTCCGGAAAGTCATCGACCTGACCGGGCACGAGCCGGAAGAATGTGTAGCTGTCGAAGACACGCCCTTCGGCATCACTTCAGCCAAAGGAGCCGGCGCGATCACCATCGCCATTCCCGGCGCTTTTATGCCTGATGCTGATTATTCGCAAGCTGATTTTATCCTGACCAGCTTGCAGGACATCACCGATGAGTTCATAGAACGACTGCATGAGAAAAAGCCCAAAAAGACGGAGTAATTGTCTTTTTCCGTCTGTTTTGCTTTAATGCCTATGTGATTAGCAGATAATCAGGAATATCGCATGCTTAAATTCAATCAGCTGCAGGCGTATGACGAAGCGAAAAAGTTTTTGCTCTATGCAGAAACCATGGTTAATCGCTATATTGATGATAAGGATGAAATAACCGCGCATAAGCTCAAAGGATCATTGCTGACCTTTGTCTCGGATATCGCCCGCATCGCCTCGGCAGAAAATGACGAGCAGCGCCGCGAGGAAGTCATCCAGGCTGCTGCCCTGCTCCATGAAATTGCCGCTGGTTTTGATATTGCCAAAGAAAAAAAGCTCATTACCGAAGAATTGTATGAAAAGCTTGCCACCAAGGTAAAAGATTTGCTTGACCTGCTCGCAGCATACAAGTAGCATAAAGCTGCTGTACTCCCGTAGTTTCCCACTTCGCCGGCAATCGGCCGGCTCCGCAGTCGGTGTCCCACAGTACTTTTCACTATTCCTGCGCTCGTAGTTCAATTGGATAGAACGTTGGCCTCCGAAGCCAAAGGTTACAGGTTCGAGTCCTGTCGAGCGCACCAGTCCTGTAAGGGCACCAGAATCTTAGCGAGTCAACTAATGTTGACGAGCTTAGAGTATGGTGTACAGAATTCCGCTTCGCGGAATGAAGTGCGCCAGTCCCGTAGGGGCACCAGTACTGAAAGGGCATCAGTCCCATTTTATTAATTAGGTCTTAGACCAACAAGTACGTTTGCGATAAATTCCAGAACAATAAAAGGATACTTTATGACCGACATGATTAACCAAGTACTGAAATTATCCGCTGCCATCGAATATTCCAGGGATTCTATCGTCAGTAAGATTATTTACAAGAATGATCACAATATCCTGACCCTGTTCTCTCTAGACAAAGGGCAATCCATCGCCGAACATGTAACGCCGTTCGATGCTCTGGTGCAGATTCTGGAGGGTACTGCTGAATTGACTATCGGCGGAGAAAAAAAGACAGTAACAGCAGGTGAAAGTATTATTATGCCCATGAATATACCTCATGCGCTCTATGCAACCGAGGCATACAAGATGTTGTTGGTGATGATGAAATAGCTTATATACTAATTGATAGATAACGAGGTATAAGACGGGTATCTACTCGTCTTTTTTTGTATCTATGCATTAACACAACATAACCCACACGTATGCCATTTATCAGCCCATCGTTTTAACCATGGGCAGCTCACATGTATCAAGTGGTTCTAGTTTACCTGGCCGCTTGCATAAAAAAATCCCTGACTATCGTCAGGGATTCAGTATTCGACCAGTCTTCCCTCTAAATGCTTTGGCTTGCCATCCGTAGCTTGAGGCGCTTTGCGCCAAAAAGCGTAGGATGGCGTCGCCATGTCGCTCGCGAGCGACGTGGCGGAGTCCCTCGATTACTCGGGATAAAAGGGCGGAATTTCCTATCGTTCGCTCTGATTATCGCTCACTTCAGGACAGGCTTCTCATCCCGCAAGATCTATTAGTTTACAAATTTACTGGCGGTGTTTTTTGAACGAAGTTCGAACATTTTTTGACGAAAATCCTGAAAACTAATTTGGACTCGGCGGGGCAAACTATTTTTCTGGGGGAATGGAATTGCCCCGCCTCGGCTTTCTTCCCGCCCGCAAGAGGGGTCTGGGGAGGAATGCGGGCGGGTTTTTGAACCTTTCCTTTTTCGCTTCCGAA
>JAKQHK010000100.1 GCA_029573015.1 bacterium | reverse complement strand
CACCGACTTCAGGTCTGTTATAGGCAGTCCACCAGGTACAGTTGCCATAATCGCCGGTGAAATTGGTACTGCAGGACCAGTAGGGTACCTCACGTTCGGTGTATTGGCTGCAACAGCTGTTATTAGCGATGTCGCTGTAGTCGCAGATGGTCGCCGGGTCAGGCTCCGGCCCCGGCTCGGGGGAAGGATGGCAGGCTGGTTCGTCGTAGATGCTGAACTGCTCGGGAAGAACCGTTGGATCTGCAGAGGCACCGGCAGGATAAACATGTGCAAGCAGGGTGCGGAAGTCTGCTTCTGTGCCGCTCGACCAGATCATGAGCAGGGCATCCTGTCCGTCAAGGTAAGCGGTATAGGACAGGGCGGTTTCACAGTATTGCACGATATAGGTCTGGTAACCTTGCAGACTGAACGGCTCTTCATCCAGAAAAGGAAAAGAATCAAAATACGCCTGCTGTGTCTCTCTGATCCAGCCAGCCAGACTTTGTGCTTGAGCAAGGGGAAAGGAATATACATTGATGACGCTGTCCGGGCTGGTAAGCACCAAACGGGTTCCTTGGGCAGACATCTGCATACCCCAGGTATCCGGATAATCGATTGTTGCTTCGGGTAATTCTGCGCGTGCAAAACCGGAAGGAAGTGGCGTAGGCGTTTTGTCTATATCTACAGCTGGCGCCGTCGTAACGGGTATGTTCGTGAGAGTGTCCGACGGGGTGACGTGCTCCTGGTTGGATAGGGATGCAGGTTTTAAAAACCACCAACCAGTCAGCCCGAGGATCACAAGTAGTGCCAGGGGAATAATCAGAAGAAAGACAGAACGGGACATGCAGTAGTCAATTTGTTAACTATTTGAATGCTTACGGCAGCAGCGTCAGATCGGTACCGGTTTCATACCGGTCAGGATTATTCCCATTATCCTGCTGCAAATTTTTGTCAGACAGCTGGCAATCCAGTTCATATTTTTTTGCCGGAGGCTTGTCGGTCATGTAGCGGTAATAATAAATATCATCGTTGACCGGGTCGATTGGTTGGAGGATCACGCTGCCGGCTGTAGCCAGGGATGGTATCCAGACGGTGGTATTCTGTGATGATCTCGTAAAATTTCTTGAATCATCTATATATGGAGAAATGAGACTAGAGGGAGGATAGTATCCGTTTTTGGTATAAAATGTGGTAATTGCCGCTTCGATCTGGGCAAGGTGCTTCAACCCTCGGTCATCGTATCCAACAAGTTCTTCCTTACGATACTTGTAGCTCTGGTACCACTGCGGGACAACGAGACCACCAAACAGAATGCAGGTCAGTAGTGCCGTCCCAAGTAACACCCGGCGTTTGGTTGCTGGGGCGAGGAGAGGTTTGCGCGGCGTGGCATCGCCGGTATGTTCCTGGATAGGCATGGGTGAGAGTGTTTAGAGAAAACGTTTTCTGATCTTTAAACGGTATGCTGCGTAACATCCGAGAGGATGAATACAGGCAGTCAGGAGAAGCGCGATGAGCGCCTGATACGGCGTAATTATACTGAGAGAGACAAATACTAGGCAAGCGAGAAGGATCGAGCTGATATGGTCACCCGGGAAATATGCACCATCTTGTAAGTGCAATCGTCTTTTAAGCCAGCTATTCAGCGCATGTCCGCCATACACTAGCAAACCCAGCAGCAACCCTCTCAGCGTATTATGTGCCACCACTCCCAAGCCTGCCCCAAGTGTTACAGCGATCAAACCGCCAGCTATGGTTGTTGATGTGCCGAGCAAACGGTGAGTATCCCTTGCGATCCAGCCCTGATCGAGGGGACGATCGCACTTCCTGAGCCAGGTCGAAAGCGGGATGAGGTTAAGGGCTGTATTGATGATCCAGCAGGGCAGGGCAAAGGTGAGAATGGCAGACATGCCGGTTATGGTCCTTGATAGGCGATGTTGATGATGACAAATGAATCATTACCTAAGCGGCGGATAGATTCCTGAATGATATTCACGGTGCGCGGGTGGCAGGGCTGGATTGCTAGACTGGCTTGGTAGGTATACTGTCCGTCTGTTTGAGTGACAGGTTGGGCGTTTAGCTCCACGACTGCGTCAGCATACTTGTTTGTCGGTAGCGGCTTTTTTGTTTGTAACAAAAACGTATACGTATCTGTCGTGCCGGTCGGGAAACAGGACTCCCAGGGAATGGCGATAGGATAGAAGTTGGCTATTACCTGTTGCTGATCGAGCACCATAGCGATACGGGTCGGCTGATCGGGGAAGAAGCGATAGAAGTTTAGCGGACCAAGAGCATAAAGCAGTTGGTAATCCGCGTCTCCCGGATCATGGTACAGAGCAATAATTGCTCCAGCATCGCTCGTGAGTACGGTCTGTTCATAGGCATAGAGATTCCAGCCACGTTGGATTTGATGCACGCAGGCAAGCAGCGCGAGAGTTACTAGTAACAAAGTTAGACGATTGTAGGTTTTTTGTTGGCTTGTATACCAAAAAGGTAGAAGGATAAATACTAGAAGTAACCAATGAAAAATGATAGCAATACTGGAATAAAGCTGTGTCTGAAGGGGCAAAGAAGAATTGATGCTATTGAGCCAGATTTGTATACACAGATAGAGAAATAGACCAGCGCTAATAGCAACGGTTTTCCAGCGATAATGCGGGTAATAGATACCAAACCAGAGAGCGAGACTGATGACTGCTTCTTCATTACCTATCCCTCCGTCTATGAGGTTTTTCAGCAGGCTGAATGAAAGAATGGCATAGAGAATCATGGCGCTTAACCAGGAGCCGGTAGTAGAGTCCGGGTCTATGAGCGAACGGAAATGCAGGATAAAGAGTATTCCGACTATGCAGATTACCAACGAGATGACTAGCCAGAATGCATTTGGAAACATATTCGCAAATACCAGCCCGGGATCGCTGTTTTCCAGATTAGTCACATTGAACAGGGACAGCCATTTGCCCAGCATCCCTTTCAGCACGTGATTATGAAAGAGGCTGGTGCTTGAGAGTTCTGAGTTGCTATTGATTAAAAAAGTATCGAAAAGACGCAATCGGTTAGTATAGGTAAAGGCAAGGAACGAACAAAGATTCAGGAAAAATCCAAGCATAAGAAATATCACCAGCCAACGTCGCCATTTGGGCGCTGGCAGATTAATTCCTTTTTTTACCGGTAGACTGGCTGCCAGAACAAGTAGGCATACATACAGGAGGAACGCATATACCTTGGCAAGGCTGCGACCGCCGGCGAAGATATTGACTATCTCGTGCAGTATCAGACGAAGCAGCGGCGATAGATTCATGCCCACAGCGAGAAGGATTGCACACAGGAAGACACACAGGATTTTTTTTAACACCAAAATGTTCTTGTTTAGAATGAATTCCAGAGGTCATTGCTAAAACCGTAGCGGCCCCATGATGTTTCCAGACTGTTCGCATACACGCGATACATTTCATTAAAATTTGTTGCACTGCAGCTTCCCCAGCCGCATACTTCTGCGTAATAGGATGGTGGATAATAGTAATACGCAAAGTAGCGGTAGTAATTACTGCTGGTATAGCAGGATTTGCCACATGGATCACTGGGTAGATCATGCAAGTATGGCGCTAGATCTTTGGCAAGCAATTTCCATTTAGAACACTACCGTAATCCCGGGGGCGTAAGCCCCACGGATGAAGTTGATTCCAGAATCGTGTAATATGAGTTCATGAAATACAACAGACAAAGTAACGCGATATATAAGTGTGAGTACCATTTGGTGATGACGAGTA
>JAKQHK010000091.1 GCA_029573015.1 bacterium | reverse complement strand
ATTCCCATAATCCCTTTACCGGTCCCAAAGCCGAACTTCTCGACACCTTGAAAAGCATTGACGTCACCAAACTCAGTGAGCCGTCTGAAGTGGAGAAGATCGAAAGCCTGACCTCGACGCAGTATGACCTGGTATGCAACGGCTACGAGGTAGGCGGCGGTGGCATCAGGGTTCATGATCCAGAGGCGTTGGAGCGGGTTTTTGAAATCATTGGACATTCAAAGCAAAAGATCCAGGAGCAGTTCGGGCATATACTTGAAGCATTTAAACTCGGTGCTCCACCACACGGCGGTTTTGCCTTTGGCATTGACCGCTTGGTCATGCTTCTGACCAAAGATACGAATTTAAAAGAAATCATCCCGTTTCCCATGACCGGCTCGGGCAAGACGGCGATCATGGATGCACCGAGCCTCATTGAGGAAAGCCAGCTGGTAGAGCTCGGCCTTACCCTGCGTGGAGGCAAGAAGGCGAACGTCTATCAGGATATCTGCAGCATGCTTGATGGTAATGCTATCAAGTATGACAAGTTCAGCCACAAGGAAGTCCTGACGTCGGAAGAGGCAGCGGCTGTCCGCGGGACTGATCTGGCGAGCGGAGCCAAGGCACTGGTGATCAAAGCGGATGAGACCTTCTGTATGGTGGTCATATCGGCAGCGTCCAAGATGGACAGCAAAAAGTTGAAAACATCCTTGGGTGTGAAGAAAACCCGCTTTGCCACGGCAGAGGAAGTCGAAAAGCTGACCGGCTGTCTGCCCGGAGCTGTACCTCCGTTCGGCAATCTGCTTGGCTTGCGCGTCTGGGTTGACCGCAGCATCGAAAAGCAGAAAACGATCAATTTTAATGCCGGTGAGCGTACCAAGTCGTTGCAGATGCAGTCTGCAGACTGGTTCAAGGTTGTACCTCACACGATTATCGACATAAGCGAGTAACTGACAGCTATGGAAGAAAGCATCCTCTATCCCTCGGTTGAATTCATCCTTGGCTTGAGCCTAGTACTCAGTGCCCTTTGGTTTGGTATGGGTCGTTTCATGCAGGAAAGAATTCGCTTGCCGGTCATCCTGCTGGCTGTCGGCATTGGTATCAGTATAACCGTAGTGAGCTACCGTTTTTCTCTGGTTCAATCGACTGGTGCCGGATTCTGGACATATCGGGGCTGGCCGCACTGGTTTGCAGCCTACTGGGTGGATTACAACACAGGCGCGCAAAGCGGTGGGTTGAACCTGGGACCGCTTTTAAGCTTTCTCTGGGTAAACATCATATTCTGGGCAATCTGTCTTGCTTGGCCGATAGAATTAGTCCGTTTATATCTAACTCGTAAATTGTTTAAAAAAAGGGGCTTAATCCTTTTAGGCGGCATTATCGTTTGCGTAATGTCATTCTGTGCATCGTTAATCATCATCTACCGGCATGTGCAGACAGAAGGTTCAAAATATCTATATACGAACTGGTATCGCCAGCCTGATGCGGTTATCTCGTATGTTTTTAATCAGGATATACGTGCTGATGGGAGTATTCCGGTTGAATCGGTGGATTATCTCCAAGCTGATTACCGGGTGGCGATCATCTTCGGTGCCGGTCTGACCAATGGGCGACCGAGCGATGTTTTAACTGATCGAGTTAAAACCGGGGTGGAGCTGTACGAGCAGGGGATAGTGGAAAAGCTGCTCATGTCCGGTGACAACCGGTTTGTCCAGTACAATGAGCCGGCTGCCATGCAGAAGCTGGCTGTGGAGCTCGGTGTGCCTGTTGAGGATATCGTGCTGGACTATGCCGGAAGACGCACGTATGACACCTGCTATCGGGCGCAGGAGATCTTTGGGCTGGAGGAAGCGATTTTGATAACCAATGAATTCCATTTACCACGGGCGCTCTATACCTGCAATGCGCTTGGGATTACCTCAGTCGGCATCGCTTCTGACAAGCGTTCCTATATCGGAGAAAGTTCCTGGGCAGCGCGGGAGTTCATCGCCAGCATCGTTGCCTGGATCGATGTGTCTGTCACGCATCCGGAACCGATTCTGGGGGTTAAAGAACCTATCTATGCGGATTAATCAAATTGTGCCACACATCAGATATCAGTCATCAGGCAGAAATCATCTGAAGCATTATTGAAAAAAAATGGCAAATATGCTCAAATGTTCAGGAAACAGATGGAGGGACTGACAGGAATTTAAGTATTAGAGGGGTATGGCATGGCAATCACCATAACGGTGGATGGATTTACCGGTTCGATTGATGAGCTGGTTGAGAAGGTCAGGAATCATGCAATTGATATAGCCAATCTTGATCTACAGAGCATCGCAGATCAAATCCGCGAGCAACGCGGTGAAGATGAACGCAGCCACGTCGATATGAGCGATGCACTTGTCGGTCTCTCAGACCTGCTGGCCCGCAAATCAAAAGCGCTCCTGCCGCTTAGTGAAGAGGAATCAGAAGGCGAAGAAGAATCCGGCATGGAGCGGGAAGTTGAAGCGTATGAACAGTACGAGCAACTAACGCTCTATCTGCAGGAGCTGGAGAAAAAGGATGAATCTAGCTTTACCCAGCTGGCTTCCCGCAAGCTTGAGCGTGAAATGGACGCTAATGAATTCCTGCAAGGTTTGGGACTCGACGACCTGAGTCGGGCATTGCACGAAGTCTTGCAACGCTTTCAGCCGGAAAAGGAAAATCTCGCCTTTGACGAGCATGTGGAACGCGAGCCGGTAACGGTAGCAGAGAAAATAAGTTCTATCCGTGAACTGATTAAAACCACACGTAAAAAAATTGCTTTTGAACAGCTGTTTGCAGAAGCAGAAACCAAACTGGAGATTATTGTAACCTTCCTAGCCATGCTCGAGCTCATAAAGCAAAGGGAAATCAGGGTAGAACAGGAACGCCGGTTCGGGCCGATATTCCTTTTAAAGAATTCAAAATAACCAGTTGTCGGGTTGGTTTTTTTTTGCTAGTATCTAAGAGCTGTTTGAGAAAACGTCTGTAAAGTTTAGCTCTTTTAAGCTTGCCCCCATCGTCTAGTGGCCCAGGACGTCACGCTTTCAATGTGCAAACAGGGGTTCGATTCCCCTTGGGGGCACCACATATGCAACAGAGACAGGTAGCAATCAGCCTGTCAGATCCCGTGAGCGAAGCGAAGCGGGATTCGATTCCCCTTGGGGGCGATAGTCCCCTTGTGGGGGCACCAACCTTCGCAGAAGGTTGCCCGCCGAAGCCTATATCCTCTGAAACTTTAACGAAAGAGGATCGGCGAAGGAGGGCTTATCTAAATGCAAGCTTTGCTTCGGTTGGCAAGCCACAGTCCATTACCATATTTCCTTTGGAACGGTCCTGCATGTAGTCGAGGGAATTCCCCATGGGGACGACAAAATAGTTTTGAGTAATGAGTGTTAAATAGTGCATATTGAGCTGTAAAGAGGATACTATACGCGATGCGTTTTTTACTAAATAATCAGTTATAACATTAACATCAAGCTTGTGCTGTACGCGCAGGCTTTTTCTTTACTGTTTATCAAAGGTGAATAATGCTGGAAATCAAGGACATCTCTCCGCGAGTGATTGAAATGCAGTATGCCGTGCGTGGACCGCTCGTTGCCAAAGCAGCTGAGATGGAGAAAGCCGGTACAAAAATTCTCAAATGTAATATCGGTAATCCCCAGGATCTTGGTCAGAAACCACTCAGTTATATTCGTCAAACACTTGCTTTGGTAACTTCACCCGACCTCATCGAGGCTGACAGCAAAGCAGCAGACGGAACCAGTATTATTCCTGATGATTTGAAGAAACGTGCCGCCGAGATTATTTCTGTTACAAAAACTGTTGGTCGTTATACTGAAAGCCTTGGTCTTGAGTATGTGCGCAAGCAGGTTGCCGCGTTCATTGCTGCCCGGGACGGCATACCTGTTGATCCAGCCTATATCATGCTTACTGATGGAGCAAGTCCGGGAGTGAAAAATGCCCTGCAGGCGATAATTGCGTCCGAGCATACGGGCATTATGATCCCTGTACCCCGCTATCCACTCTATTCTGCTACCATCACGGCACTGGGCGGTCAGGCAGTCGGGTATTATCTCGATGAAGAGCGAAACTGGTCTACTGATATTGCTGAAATGGAACGAGCCTACGCTGAAGCGACCGAAAAGGGGATAGAGGTCAAAGCACTTGTGATTATCAATCCCGGCAATCCGACGGGAGCTGTTTTAAGCAAAGAAACGATCATCGAAACGATTAAGTTTGCTGAACAACACAACCTGACTATCCTTGCTGATGAAGTTTACCAGACAAATATTTTTGGAGATAACGCCTTTTATTCGTTTGCCAAGTATGTACATGAGCTTGGTGCAAGCGATGTTTCTCTGATCAGCTTTCACAGCGGATCCAAAGCAGTAGGAGAGTGCGGCCTACGCATGGGATATATGGAAATGCGCAATATCCCGCGCGACGTCTATGATCAGCTCGTAAAAATCCAGAGTGTTTCGTTGTGTTCAAACCATATTGGTCAGATCGCGACCGGACTCATGGTAACTCCACCGAAACCGGGAGATGCATCATTTGCAACCTATGATCGTGAATATCGGGAGATGCAGGCTGATCTGGAAGCCAAAGGTGGACTGATGTATGATGGTTTAAACGCTATCCCGCATATGAAATGCGCCCAGATTCAGGGAGCCATGTACGCGTTTCCGAGTATATTTCTGCCTGCCGGCAAAACTGACGCGGACTACTGCCAGAAACTACTGGAGGAAACAGGCATACTTTTTGTTCCAGGTAGCGGCTTCGGCCAGAAGCCGGGAACCAATCATTTCCGCACGACGCTCCTGCCCCCGCGGGAAGAAATCGAGGCTATGCTTGAAAAACTATCAGCATTTCATGCGAACTATACAGCAGCTTGAGGTGAACCCCTTGAATAACCAGAGAAAATGATCTAGGATACGAAAGCGTGCTTTGCTTTCATGCCATCTATTTAATTTATTAAACCCAGTGCATATGGAAAAGAAGATCTATGAGATTCGTTTTCACGGCCGGGGCGGACAGGGTGCCAAAACTGCCTCGCAGCTCTATGCCGAAGCAGCCATGGATGCCGGCAAATACATTCAAGCATTTCCCGATTATGGGCCAGAACGCACCGGCGCTCCCATGCGCGCGTATGTGCGTTTGTCCGATACCCCGATTACTATTCATTCCGGCGTGGAACATCCGGACCTTGTGGTTGTCGTTGATCCTTCGCTCGTTGGCATGATCGATATTGCCGAG
>JAKQHK010000140.1 GCA_029573015.1 bacterium | reverse complement strand
CATCATGGATCTCACGGCTGCCTTGTATCTGCAGGTTGCCAATCTTGACCCGGCTGACCCGGCCTGGGGAGACCGGGACCGGATTTTCTGGTCCGTGGGGCACAAAGCCCCCTCGCTCTATCTCGGTCTGGGGATGGCAGGTTTTTTCCCGGTTGAGGATACCGTTACTCTGAGAAAATTCGACAGTCCGTTTCAGGGACATCCGCACTGGCTCAAGCTTCCGGGAGTAGAAATTTCCAGCGGTTCGCTCGGCCAGGGACTGAGTGTGGGTTTTGGCAGCGCTCTTGCAGCCAAGCTTGATAAGAAAGATCATTATACCTATGTGTTCATGGGTGACGGTGAGCTGCAGGAGGGGCAGATTTGGGAAGCAGCCATGGCAGCCGGTCACTACCAGCTCGATCATCTCATCGGTATTGTTGATAAAAATGACTTGCAGATCGACGGCAGGGTATGCGATGTGCTGAACATTGAACCGCTCGTTGATAAATGGGAAAGCTTTGGTTGGCGGGTCATCGAGCTGGATGGCCATGATATGCAGGCAATTGTGGACGGATTCGAAGAAGCGAAACAGTTGACCGGCAAGCCTACGGTGATCATCGCCAAGACTATCAAAGGCAAGGGAGTTGATTTTATCGAGGACAAGGCCGGCTGGCATGGTCGATCTCCGACACGGGAAGAACTTGATCAAGCTCTGCCTCAGTTAGGATTAGCAGAGTTACCAGATGTAGAAGCATTGCTTAAAAAAGCTGCCGAGTTTCAGGTTGAAGTAGAGAGCAAAATCGCTTTGCAGGTTCCCTCCTATCCGCGCGATTATTTTTGGAACAAGCAACAAACCATGCAGGTGGATATGAAACCGACCCGCATGGGATTCGGGGGCGCGCTCAAGGAATACGGCGGAGATGAGCGGGTAGTCTGTCTGGGCATGGATATTTCCGGTTCGATCACCATCGACCAGTTCTGCAAGGATAATCCGGAACGTAACGAGCGCTTTTGCAGCGTCGGCATCGCCGAGCAGAACGGCACTGCTGCCGCTGCGGGACTGGCACGGGCTGGCAAGCTCCCGGTGATTGGTACCTATGGTGTTTTTGCTTCCGGACGGGCGCTCGATCAGATCCGGACCACGCTTGCCTACAGCGAAGTTGACGTGCTCATCGCCGGTGCGCATGGTGGCATTTCCGTCGGTCCGGACGGCGCTACCCATCAGGCGCTGGAAGAGATTGCTACCATTGCAGCCATACCCAACATGACGCTGGTCGTCCCGGTGGACTCGGTGGAAACCGGTCGGGCGACCCACGATCTCCTGTTTGACATCAAAGGTACTAAATATCTGCGCTTTGCACGCGAGGCGACACCGATCGTCACTACCCATGACACCCCGTTTGTAATCGGAAAAGCCAATGTGATCCGTTATCGGGGAGAACAGCCACGCTTCATGGATGCGTTTGAAACCACACTTGCCGAGACGTACACCAGTGAAAATGAGCAGCTGTGCATCATCTCCTGTGGACCAGAAGTCACGGAAGCCATGCGGGCAGCCTGGATGCTCAAAGAGGAATACGGCATTGAAACGCGCATACTTAACATGCATACGGTCAAGCCGCTGGACCGGGAAGCAATTATCCGGGCTGGTCTGGAGATCGGCACAATTCTCACTGCCGAAGAGCATCAGGTGGGTGGATTTGGTAATCTGGTTGCCGGAGCTTTGCTTCGGGATGAACGTATGCGCGGCAAGCCGTTAACTCTGGATATGCTTGGGGTCGAGGACCGCTTCGGCGAGTCAGGCGGATCCTGGGAGCTCATGAAAGCCTTCGGTCTCACGGCTGAGTTTATCGTGGCTAAAGCCCGTAAGCTCGTACAGATATAATTATTTAAACCACAAAGAACACGGAGATCACAGAGTTTTTTTATAATTCGATTCAATAATGTAGGTCGGTCTTCTTCGTGTACTTCGTGGAATCAGTGGTAAAAAGTATTAAAAAGGAGTAAGGTATGCAGCCATTTTCTGATCTGATCAGCCGTACAGGCACGGAAAATGCCTTTGCCGTCGGGCCAGAGATCGCCAAGCTGGAGAATGAAGGATGGGATATTGTTAAACTAACTATCGGCGAGCCGGGAGGGAACATCCCTGATTGCGCCACCGAGGCCGCAGTTGCTTCACTGCAAGCCCATGAGACGCACTACACACCCTCGCAGGGTATACCCGAGTTGCGGTCCAAGCTGGCAGAGTACATGACCGCTACTCGCGGGGTGCAGTACGGTCCGGAGCATATCGTACTGACACCGGGTGGAAAGCCGGTCATCTGGGGCACCATGGCGATCACCATCAATCCCGGGGACGAAGTCCTCGTACCCTCACCGGGGTATCCGATTTTTGAATCATCCGTAACCATGCTCGGCGGCAAAGCAGTCAGTATTCCGATTCTCGAGGAAAAGGGCTTCAGCCTGGATGTCGACCAGCTGGAATCCCTGATCACTCCGCGGACCAGGGCCATGATCGTCAATTCTCCTGCCAATCCGACCGGTGGCATCATCCAGGCAGCTGATCTCGAGCGTATCGCTGCTATAGCGGTTAAACATGATCTCTGGGTGCTTTCCGATGAAGCCTATGCCCGCATCGTTTTCCCGGATGATATGCCCCGTGTAACCTATGAAGGGAATACCTTTCCGATTGCTCCCTCCATCGCCAGCTTCCCGGGCATGGCGGAACGGACGGTGATCCTGGCAGCTTTTTCCAAGACGTATAACATGACTGGTTGCCGCATGGGCTGGGCAGCCACCCAGAATACCGCTGTTGCCCAGAAACTTACCCAGATCGCTATAAATCTCTGGTCATGTCTGCCGCTTTTTCTGCAGAAAGCTGGTCTCGCTTCCCTCGGGACTGACCAGAAACAGGCTGAGCAGGATCTAATCGATTACCGGGAAAAAGCCGATATCGTCTATGAGGGTTTGAACGATATCCAGGGCGTATCCTGCATTAAACCAACCGGAGCATTTTATGCCTTACCTAATGTGACCGGCGCCTGCCGCAAGCTCGGTTTGGCCGGAGGCGAAGAATTGCGCAAATATTTGTTGACCTATGACAAGGAAAACAAAAAAGGCGTGGCAGTGCTGGCCCGCATTCATTTCGGTTCCAAGCGTCCTGATGAGCAGGAGGAGTATATCCGTATTGCCTATCCGGGTACCAAGGAGTCAGTGATCGAGGGTATTAAACGGTTGAAGGACGCTATTGAAGCGTAATATTCTGTTATCAGTCTCAAGTTATCAGTCAAGTGCGTATGGTGCTTAGCGAGACACCGAACATTGTAGAATTATTGAGTTTTGTTTGTGCAGCAAGCGTCAACTCGGATTGTTTCGCTGCGGTCACAATGACGTAGCAAGCAAGTCACTACGAGGTTCGAAGCAGTCTCTAGGGATGCCAGGTTGGTTAAAACATTGTGCCAGCAGGGTTGGATCTTGATACGATGCAGTTGTTTGTTTATTTTTTTAAGGGTGAACATGTTCAGAAAAGCGGGAATAATCTTGCTGGTAGCATATCTAATTGCCGCGAGCGGGGCAGCAGGGTATTATATTTTAATTGAAATGCCGAGAATCCATGAGCTAGAGAGCGACAAAGACACATTAATTGCTGCTAATGACGAACTGGAAGACGAAATTGAGGATTTGAAAGATGAAAAGGAGGATTTGGCAGATGAGCTGGCAGAAGCAGCAACGCTTTTGTCTTTTACCAGTGGCATAGAGGGAGGTTCTGTCAGCACTGAGGATATCATGGAACAACTATCCGGGAACGAAGGGCAAGCGCGTGATTCCAATAGAAAAGCGGATTTTGCTGAATTCAGGACAGCTTTGGAATTATATTACGATGATAATCTTGCCTATCCAGAAGCAGATGCCTATGCGGATCTGGAAGGCCTGCTCACCCCGATGTATATCAAAAAATTGCCTGTGGATCCGTTGACTGGTGAGGAATATGCCATTAACAGTACTGCAGAAAGTTTTACGATAACTGCTGTACTGGAGTCGACTGGCGAGGAGTATTCGGTAGAAAATATGAATTAAGCTACCATTAGCTGAGAATAAAAAAAGCATCATTATTGATGCTTTTTTTTATAGGTAATGCTTGAACTTCCAGACCGGCTACGTTATCATGGCACAGGTCGCGTTTTACCAATTTAACGGATTAACTCTATGCAGTCAGACATTGAAATCGCCCAAGCAGCCCGGATGGAGCATATCAGCAGCATTGCCAAAAAAATCGGGCTTGCGGATAATGATATTGAATTATATGGCAATCATAAAGCCAAGATAGCTGACGGGGTGTATGACCGGGTCAAGGACAAACCAGACGGCAAGCTTATCCTCGTGACTGCCATGAGTCCAACCAAGTATGGAGAGGGAAAAACGACCTTGTCCGTCGGACTCGGACAGGCATTATGGAAACTTGGCAAGAAGACCATGATCTGCCTGCGGGAACCGAGCCTGGGGCCGGTGTTCGGTATCAAGGGCGGCGCGGCAGGTGGCGGATTTGCCCAGGTTGTGCCTATGGAAGACATCAATTTGCATTATACCGGCGATATCCATGCGATCGGCACTGCGAATAATCTGCTGGCTGCGATGATTGATAATCACCTCCATCAGGGCAATGCTCTGAACATCGATGAACGTTCCATCACCTGGCGACGGGCAATGGACATGAATGACCGCGCTTTGCGCAATATTATCGTCGGTCTGGGGGCACGCGCAGATGGAGTGCCGCGCCAGGATGGTTTTGATATCACGGTGGCTTCCCAGGTTATGGCTATTCTGTGCCTGTCGAGCGATTTAGCTGATTTACGTGAGCGCCTTGGTCGCATTGTCATCGGAGCAACGCATGACGGCAAACCAGTTACCGCTGCTGATCTCAAAGCTCATGGAGCCATGGCAGCATTGCTCAAGGATGCTATTAAACCGAACCTTGTGCAGACGCTGGAAAACACGCCTGTCTTTATACACGGTGGACCATTTGCCAATATTGCCCATGGATGTAACAGCATCGCGGCTACCCGCCTGGCTTTGAAACTTGCCGATTATGTCGTAACCGAAGCAGGTTTTGGTGCGGATCTGGGCGCGGAAAAATTCTTTGACATCAAGTGCCGTTTTGCCGGTTTGAAACCAGCAGCTGTGGCGATCGTGGCAACTATGCGGGCTATCAAGCACAATGGCGCCGGCAGTGTCGAGGCAGGTGTTAAAAACCTGGGCAGACACATTGAAAATGTGAAAAAATATGGCGTCACTCCCGTTGTGGCGTTGAATGTCGGTTTGAACACCGAGGATGCTGATCCGGAGCGTGAGCTTGCCTATGTGCGCGAGTACTGCGCTGAATTCGGTGTGGAAGTAGCAGTTAACGAAGTCTGGGAAAAAGGCGGCGACGGCGGGGTGGACGTGGCGGAAAAAGTATTGAAAGTCCTGGAAACACCATCAACGTTCAAACCGCTCTATGAAACAAATCTTTCCCCAGAAGAAATCATCGAAAAAATCGCCAAGGAAATCTATCGTGCTGACGGGGTGACATTCAGCCCTAAAGCCAAAAAAGATCTCGCCAAATTCAAGGAATGGGGTTATACCAATCTGCCAGTCTGCATCGCCAAAACGCAATATTCGTTTTCTGACAACCAGACACTTCTGGGCGCACCAGAAGGATTCACGGTAACAATCCGGGAAGTACGTCTGAGCGCGGGAGCCGGCTTCATCGTGGCGCTGGCAGGTGATGTCATGACCATGCCCGGCTTGCCCAAGATCCCATCTGCAGAAGTGGTTGATGTTGATGCCAGTGGCAAGATCCAGGGTCTCTTCTAATGCATATCGTATGCAATGACCATCATTCGTTTGACTGCGTTTTGACTACCCTGGTCTAATTACCGGTCAGTCAACCATGTCTGCTATCAGTATCGAACCATTACGGATTGAACAGTGGCGGGAGTACAAGCACATCCGCTTACAGATGCTTCAGGAATCACCAGCTGCTTTCAGTGGTTCCTATGAGGAGGAATGCTGGTATGCTGATGATTACTGGCAGAATCTCGTAAAACGCTACGCGACTGGGATCGGAAACCGTACATTTATGGCACTGCGTGATGGCAAACCAGTCGGGATGGCAGGGTATTTCCATGAGCTGCGGTATAAATTGCGGCATGTGGCGACGATAGTGTCAGTCTATGTGCAACCTGATACGCGCAAGCAGGGTATCGCTCGCCAGCTGATGGAAACGGTTCTGGCTGATTTGACAGGTTTAGGGTATATTAGGAAAGCCAAATTGACGGTCAATCCCTGTCAGAAGGAAGCAGTAGCATTGTACGAACGGCTGGGTTTTACCCGGGCAGGAGTGCTTAAAGAGGAAATGCGGGTAGGGGACCGCTTTGACGACCATTGGATTATGGAAAAACAACTGACAACTGTATCATAACTGTTTATCAGCATTAATGTATGAGGAGAGCATGGCTCAGATTTTGGACGGGAAAAAAGTTGCCCAGGAATTGAAGGATGCGATTGGCGAACAGGTAAAAACCATGGATACCAAGCCGGGTTTGGCTGTGGTCATCGTCGGAGACGACCCTGCTTCGCATGTATATGTGAATTCCAAGGAAAAAGCCTGTGCTGCAGCCGGGTTTTATTCTGAAAAAGTCGAACTGCCTGCTGAAACAACCCAGGAGGAGCTTATCGCCGTTGTCGATCGCTTAAATGCTGATGAGAAGATCCACGGTATCCTGGTGCAGCTGCCGCTACCTAAGAATCTTAACGAAGAGGAAGTGTTGCTGCGCATCAATCCGGCTAAGGATGTGGATGGTTTCCATCCGTATAACATGGGTTTGTTGCTAGGGAATAAAGGGGCTCTTTCAGACAGCCTGCTTGTGCCATGTACACCAAAAGGAATCATGAAGTTGCTTGCCAAAACGGGGATTGAGCTCAAAGGCAAAAAAGCCGTAATCGTCGGCCGCAGCAATCTGGTTGGAAAACCTATCGCTTTGCTTCTGTTATACGCTGATGCTTCACCAATGATCTGCCATTCTCGGACAACTGATCTGGAATCCCAATGCCGGGAAGCGGATATCCTCGTTGCCGCGGTCGGCCGTCCCAAGATGGTCAAGGCAGATTGGGTCAAGGAGGGAGCAATCGTTATTGATGTCGGAATCAACCGTACAGATGAGGGGCTGGTTGGTGATGTTGATTATGAGGCAGTCGAACCGAAAGCAGCCTGGATCACACCAGTGCCGGGTGGAGTAGGACCGATGACCATCGCCTGTCTGCTGGAAAACACCCTGATAGCCATGCGCAATCAGTCTTAATTACTTTCTGCATAAAAAAAGGAACGCAGTATGTTCGTGAAACAGATCTGCACTGAGCGAAGTATTATTATTACAGCCCAAGCTTCCCTGAAGGAAGCCATGCGCATGCTGATCGAACACCGTATCAGCGGTCTGATTGTTACTGATGGACATGATACCGTGGTAGGCATGCTTTCTGAAAAGGATATCCTCCAGCGGTTGCTGCCGACCTATGCTGAGTTTATGGCAGATCCTGTGGCAGCCATGAAATATAAGGATGTGGCATTTAAAATCGAGAAAGCGGGAGATATGACCGTCGGGGATATCATGTCAACACCTGTCCTGACCATTGGACCGGAAGAGCATGTTATGAAAGCCTGCGCCGAAATGATAGCGCATCACATCAGACGGCTGCCGGTAGTTGAACCATCGACGGGGAAACTGATCGGCATCGTCAGTATGGGGGATGTCTTCCGCGGCTTACTGACTAAGGTTCAGGCAGCACAATAATATTTCATATTAGAACAATTAACCATCTTAAAAAAGAACGGATACATGCAACGTCTATCCGTCTTTTTTTTCTTCATACTCTGTATCGCTGGCGTTATAGGGACAGTACAGGTTCAGGCTGGTAAGCTGCTGGATGAGGAAGCATTCGAGCACACATCGGCTGTGGAGCAGGCGCCCTTCCTTGATCCGCTGCTCGAGCAGATGACCATTGAACAGAAGATCGGGCAAATGTTCATGGTTGGTTTTTGGGGAAAACAGATACCAGCGCATATTGACCAGCTGATAACCGATCATTCTCTCGGTGGAGTGATTTTGCTTGGCTACAATATTGGTTCAGAATCAGAGGTTAGCGAGCTCATAACCGATCTACAAGTCAGATCACACGCAGCTGCGCCCGGTTTACCTTTGTTTATTTCCATTGACCAGGAGGGTGGCACGGTTGTCCGCATTCGTGGCGGATCTGTTACAGAGTTTACCGCGCAACCAGAAATTACCACAACGCAAGTGGCATATACTGTTGGTAAACAACGGGGAAGCGAACTGAGCTCTCTCGAAATCACCGTTAATAATGCTCCGGTGCTCGACTGTCTTGATGATCAGGCATCTTTTTTATATGATCGTGTTTTTCATGCAGACTGCCGGACAGCAGGAGAGCTTGGCGCGGCGATGGTGCAAGGGTACCAAGAGGCGGGACTGCTGGCAGCGGTAAAGCATTTTCCCGGCCATTGCAACGGCGGGGAAAATTCGCATGATGCGCTCTCTGAGTGCACTCTGACCAAAGCTGAATTCCGGGAGCATATCCGCTCCTTTGAAATAGCTCTCCGTAACCAGCCTGCCATGGTCATGAGCGCGCATGTGCGGGTGCCGGTTCTGGACCCTGATCGGCCGGCTAGTCTGTCTCCTGATGTGCTGCAGGATGTACTGCGCGGTTATCTCGGGTATAACGGCATGATCATCACTGATGATATGGAAATGCAAGCGCTAATGGCCAACTATTCGGTCGAGGAAGCCGCTGTACAAGCGGTATTGGCTGGGAACGATATGCTTTTGTATGTGAGCACTGCCGACCGACAAGATGAG
>JAKQHK010000063.1 GCA_029573015.1 bacterium | reverse complement strand
GAGGACCGGTTCGAGCGCCCGTTCAGCCAGGGCACCGTGACCGATTTCCCGGCGTTTGGGAATCCCGACCCGTCCGGCTTCGCCCACGCTGTAGGGCATGGCGCTGTAATGATGGATGTAGCGTTTTTTGTATTCGTCCTCGAGATTGACATCATCAAGGATCTGTTCGTATGAAGATGAGGCGAGGGTGGTAATAGTGAGCGCCTGGGTGCCGCCCCGGGTGAATAGAGCGCTGCCGTGGGTGCGGGGGATGATGCCCACCTGGCAGGCAATCGGGCGGATCTGGTCCAGGGCGCGTTTGTCCGGGCGTTGGCCGCGGCTGAGGATATTGGCGCGGATCTGTTCGCGTACTGCGAGGAAAAAACCCTGCTGGATGTCGGAAACAGTGCTTTGCTCGTCTACCAGTTCCACCAGCTCATCCTCGAGGTCAGCGAACATGTGCTTGATGGCAAGGTCGGGAATGTCGCTCCGCAGATAGGAATCATCATCGAGTCGAGCGGCGATTTGATTCGCATACTTGGACTTGATTTCCTCGAATTTGGCAGGAGTGACATCCTTGCAGGTAAATTCCTTTTTGGCTGGATTGATCTTGGCGATCAGCTCCTGCTGGAGGGCAACGATTTTTTTGATTTCTTCATGTGCGATTTTGAGACCTTCAACAATAATGCTCTCGGATACTTCGTGAGCACCTGCTTCAACCATGTTGATGGCGTCTGCGGTACCGGCTACTACGAGATCGAGTTTGCTCTTCTCGAGCTGTTCCGGAGTGGGGTTAACGATAATTTGGTCATCGAGATAACCGATCTTGACTGCGGCTACCGGCCCGGAGAACGGAGCGGCTGAAACAGAGAGGGCAGCTGAGGCGCCGATGATGGAGAGGACTTCCGGTTCGTTGGTAAAGTCAACCGAGAGCAGGGTGGAAAGAATCTGTACTTCGTTACGGGATTCCTTGGGAAACAGGGGGCGGAGGGTACGGTCCGTGAGCCGCCCGGTGAGGATAGCCCAGTCCGAAGGGCGGCCTTCGCGTTTGATGAAACGACTGCCTTTGATTTTGCCGGCGGCGTACATGCGCTCGATGATGTCGACCGAAAGCGGAAAATAAGAGGCATCCTCGCGGGCTTTGTCAGCCGAGACGCTCGTGGAGAGCACAACTGTGTCGCCGTAGCGCACAACAACCGCGCCCTCGGCCTGGGGGGCAAGTTCTCCGGTTTCAATACTGAGAGTGCGGCCGGCGATAATGGTTTCTACTTTGTGGATTGGCATGGGGTTCCTGTTGCTCATTAAAACGGTAAATCTTTATTAGTCTCGAGTTTTTGGTCATAAGTCATGAGTCATAGCCCGCGATACCTGCTCGTTGGCACTATGAAGAAACGCGCCAGTCAGGCGCGTTGATCATCTGACAGGAGCGCAACGTGCTATTTGCGGAGACCAAGCTTCTTGATGACTTTCTTGTATCGATCAGTAGATTTTTTGGACAGATAGGTGAGCAGGCGCCGGCGCTGACCGACAAGCTTCAGCAGGCCGCGGCGTGAATGTTCGTCTTTGTTGTGTTGCTTGAGGTGCAGGGTGAGGAGGTTGATGCGTTCGGTGATGAGCGCGATCTGAACCTCCGGTGATCCCGTATCGCCATTGTGGCTCTGGTAATCGCCGATGATTTTGTCTTTGGCATTTTTTTTGAGCACCATGATGTCTCCTTTATTTAACGGGGGTGATCGAGAGGAGGTGCATTCCCCTTGATACCTGAATATAGTCGTGAGTCTTAAGTCGTGAGATGTGTCCTGACAGGCTGTACTTCGACTAAACTACTTCGCATGTTTTCGTTTGACAGCCAGATGAGTATAGCATGGTATGCCGCAATACGCAAAAAGACAAATTTTGCAATATCCGGACCAGCGGTGCGTATTAATTATTATATGAGATGGGACGCATGCTGGATGTTTGGTTCAGGCGATGAGCAGCTCTCGCGTGTTGTCTTGCGTTAGAACGTGCCGGGTAGATTGTTATGTGGTTTTGATTTGGGTTGACATATGTTTTGATAAATGGTTATACTATTATTCTACGCAAAGAGTAGTTTGCCCGTAATGTAGCGATTTGGTAAAAACGGGTTTTTGCGTTAAAATACAAAGCGTCCACCTATGTCCCGTCCGATGACGGGGCTCCGTAGGGCCGGAAAAAGCAGAACTAGCCAAAAGAAAAACCAAGCATATTGGTAAATAATGACGGCTAGTTTTTTGTTATTTAACAGGTGTGATGCCATGAGCCATAATTTTTTGGAAGCAGGTTGGCAGGATATCAAGGGTGCTGGTTCTGAACTGGCAACCTCTTTTCGCGAGGCAGGTAAAAAGAGGAAAAGACGTGCGAAGATAACAGGTCGAGATGCTTTAGAATTGGTCAATGTTCGCGACCGCAGGGAAGCAGCGCAGGATTTGGGGAAAGGGTTGAGGGGACACATAGAACAGGCTGGACTTCTCGATCGTGCCTGGCGTTTTCGCAACGAGGTTGCCATACAGACCGAAGTAGTGCAAGCGACCTATCAAGCAGCGGTGGAGCACTCAGTTGGCACCTGGAGTCAGGATATTGGCGTTGACGTAGCAAGGGATCATTTATGGGCTGGTGATGATGGATCTGTGCGCGGGAGGAGCGGAGCAGCAGTCAGACTCGAAGCACGTGTCGCCCAGGCTGGCGCGGCTCTGTCCCGTACTGTCCGGGAACGGGCTGAACTGGGGATTGCCCAGAAGATGAGTGAGATACGTACAGAGAATCAGGGGAGAAAAGTAAGCCGGGGCAGAGCAGCTATGGAGTTCCTCCTGCACGGCAATATCGGGGGAGCCATCACCAATCTCATCACCAATGACGCCTACCGCATTGAGGATAGCGCCGGCAGATCCATGCTTTGTACCACCGGAGAGATCCGCGCTCATGCGCTGGCTGCCCTGCACGGGCAGAGGGTGGAATACCGCCGCGCTGGAGTGCAGGGTGTGCTTGACCAGGTGCGCCATATACCGGTCGGCGGCATCCTGACCATGACCAAAGAAGCCGTTTCACTTGGAAGAAATCTATTCGCCCGGCAGGTTGTAGCCGTTGATACTAGCGGGGGACACGAATCAGTACGGCTCATGTCCGGAGCGCATCAGAAACGTTTGACCGAGGGATTGATAGAGAGCACTGCCGTGGAACAGCGGACTGACGATCAGGCATTCATGTATGCCATGCTGAGGCTGGATGTACTTCGGAAAAAGGCAGATACAAGCGAAGAAATAGTAATGCAACAATTAAGAGATGATATTATAAGGCATTTCGGTGCAACATGGGGCGGAGAAGCAGCTGATAAAGCAACGCATGCGCAGAGCATCGCGGAACTGGCAGTGAAGCAGTACAAACAAGAATACGGGGAAGACAACACGTATAAAGCAAAAGTCGGGAGACGGGTAGGGGCAGGGTTGATGAAGCTTCCTCAGCTGGCAGCGCCATTTTTAAAATTTTCTGCTTTTGGACAGTTTGCCGAGTCATGGGCATATGCCGGCCAGGCTGCCCGTCTCGGCGCGGAAGCAACCGGACAAGCGCTCGCCCAGGAGGTTACCCTCCAGCAAAAAGTTCTGGAGGCGCTCAAGTGGACCCAGGAAAAATGGTACGCCGTGGGTATGCCTCTCATGATGGGAGGTAACTCTGCTCGCACGCGTTCCGCACAGATTCGTGCTGAACTGGAACGCCGGCAGCGAGAGGGGACGCTGCGGGGAGCACTTGCCGAGCATGAGCAGCTGCGTCAGGTTGCGGCAGTGATCAGCGGTACAGCTCTTGGGCTCGCAGAAACGTATGCCACTCTGAAATCAAACCAGATTCTGGGCGGGGTTCTCAACGACGGTCTGGCAATTGCCCGTCTGGAGGGTGAGACTGCCACTGCCAAGGCCGAGGTTGCCGCAGGACTCATAGGTGACCGGATTGCCGCAGCGTTTACCGGCGAACCGACTATTTCTGCACAGCATATTCAGCTGATTCAGGGGATGTCCCCGGAACCAATATCCTCTCAGGATGCCCTTGCCCTGGCACGGGTGGCGGCTGCGAATGCGCATGCCCAGTATGTGGATGAGCGCTCTAATTTGGAAAAGATTACTGATGCTCTCGGGGTTACGCATATAGCTGATGAAAAAATGCAACAGGTGCTTGCAGCAGAAATGCAGCAGGTATCATGGCTCGGTGGATCCGTAAGCGAGCTGAGAGAGAAGGCGGAGAACAGCGGGCAGTCGTTCAATGACGTCGTGGCGTATGCGGAAAAATACGGCGTTATGGCAACCCGTACGGCATTAAACTCCATTGCCCTTGGATTTGAACCAGATGCCGCCTATCGCGCTGCAGCTGCCTTTATAGTTGTAGAACACGTGACAGGAGTACAACTACCACTAGAGCGGGATCAAACGATTCTGGCTGGCAATATTCTGCTCGGATTGGATTCCTGGCAGGATCAGGATATAGCTTCGATCCAGATGTATGTCGGTTTTATATTGCAGGAGATGCGGGATGCGGGTATAACCGCAGACCAGCTGCCGGCAGCACTGGTGCTCTATGGTTCATGGTTCGATGGAGCGTCACCGCTGCCTGCAGGCTCTGACCTGACATCCGCGGAGGCGATGGAGCTTTTGGCAGATGAGATCAATCAGCTGTATCCAGAACAGGTTCCTGACGTTAATGACAGCCAACAGGGTTCGCTCGACAATCACCACAACGAAACGATTTTGACTGGAGAGGAGCAGGGGACTGCAGCGCACGTAGAAGCAGATGCTGTTGTCGCGAGCGAAGAAGATCTCGCCATGGCAGCTCAGCCAACCGAACAGGCAGCCATCATTCATGACCTGGTTAATGACCAGGGAGTACTGCGGATTGATTTCGATATTAATCACTTGGATAGCATATTCCCCAATGGGGCAGCTTCGTTAACCGTAGAACAGTTTGCTGGAAACATGCTGGATACCCAGCTATTTGCTGACGATACCACAGGAGCGACCGCATATACCGACACCAGTGGTGACGGGGTAGTCAGAAGCTATTTTGAACAGCAGCTTGAAGATTTACACTATGATCCTAATAATGCTCTGCATCGCGCCGGCTTGTCCGAATTCCTCACGCAGCAGTTCCGTATCCTGGATACCGATGAAGATGGATTAATAAGCAGAGCTGAAATAGAGGGTGCTGCCCGGGATGGTATTACTACCGTATTTGCCGGTATAGGTATCGATGCTGATGGTAATAATGTCATTGATGGCGCAGAGGCTCTTGCTTTCCTTGTGGATCAGGAACAGCTGCAGGAAAGAACGATTACAATTTCGGATACGATTGCGACGCCAGATCATGTAGCGTGGGCATTTGTGAATGGATGCACTGCCAGCCAGCTAGAAGCGTATGGATTTACCGATGCCTATGATGCCCATGCGCATATTTATACAGCGGTGCAGGAAGCGTTCAGCGAGTCAAGATATGTGCATAACGGGGAGACATTTACCATCACGGTTTCCAATATTGCAGGGGAGATCGTTATTGACGCGGATTATTCTGGTTCACAGGAACATGCTTCTAGCGTTGCCAATCATACGGATCATGCGGAGACAAGAGTCCAGGCTATTTTAACAGAGCGTATCGCTGCGATAGCCAGTCAGGATTACTTGACAGCCCATGGTGTAACGGACGCATCGTTACCGGTGGGGACCATGGTTCAGGCAGTCGATGCTGCGTCTGCGGAAGAAATATCCGTAGCTGCGGATGTGCAGCCAGCTCCACAGGAATATGCACTGCGGCTTACCGGTCCGGAGGGGGAGATTCATGATACGCTCATAACTGATTCGGTTGATGCTACAGCAAATGCCCAATGGCAGATAGATACAGGAAGCGTATTTCTGGGAAGAGCAGATAATCATTTTGGTAATGGCGATGGTGAAGTGAGCGTGGAAGAATTTATTGACGCCTATATGGTTCAATTGCAAGAAGCAGCAAACGGTGAATATTTAAATACGATAGAGGAGGGCGAAAGCGCCAATCTCAGACCGTTGATTGATCAGCTTGTCGGTGTAGAAACAATAAATGGAGAAACAATCGGAGGTCTGGGGTTTGATCCGGCAAATGCAGCCCAATGGCAGAATTTGGAGGATCAACTTACCACTGCTTTGAATGTTGCATGTCCTGGTGGAGTAGTATCGACCTCGACTACAACGATAGTTCTGGATATGGGCACGCTTCAGGATTTTGCAGATGCTGTGGCAGGACATGCGGTTCCAGCTGAAGACGTAGCTGAGGTGGCGACCATGTGTATGCCTGATGTCGCAGCAGATGCTGATGCACAAGTCGAGCTCGCGGCGGAAAGTATAGCGACTATAGATGCAGCAGAAGAAGAACTATTAATAGATACAAATGAGTTTGCGGCAGTGGAGCGGCCGGTCGTGACCGAAATATATACGCTCTCTGGCATCATGCCCTCTGGAGTCCAGGACATGAGAGATACGGTTAATACATTTATAGCGGATATAGATCCAGCACACATGTATGATAATGATACGATGGCGCTGCTCAACTATCCGGACAGCATCGGAACAGAGGTGACGCTGACGGCGGTGAATTTTCACCAGGGAGGCCAGTATGGTCGGCCGACCCTGGAAATTTTCGCACGCACCGACGAGGATTTTGTTATATCGTTCACGATTTTCCAATCCAGCGGTGGGGCGTGGGATTATGACCACCCCTCCATGCTGTATCTCCATCTGGATGAAACAGAGCAGGGCGAATACCTGCATGACAGCTACTACGCATCTGACCCTGATCAGAGCGATACTGATCCCTATTCCCGGGTGATATCGCTGCACGGCAGTACAGATTCGGACTACGAGTATGTGCAGGCAGCGCAAATAATGCAGTCCTGGACGCGGGGCACCCCCGAACAGCAGGAACAGACCATCCATGATCTCCAGTCAGCCCACTGGCTTACACTGATGTTGGAGGATGGAGAGATTTTAAGCGATGTAGGACTTGATTGGAACAATCCAGAGGCAGCTCCGCCCGGTTGGCGATACGATGCTGCTAATCGTACCTGGAGCTATCTGGACGGGACAGCATATATCGACGGCATCAATGGGCAGCCTGACATATTGATCCTGCCGGACGGCACGAGAGTATGGAATGCCGGCGAAGGGCAGCGGGATGCCCAGATGGAAATACCAGTCAGCGTGCTCGAGAGGGATTATCCGGCTATATACGCCGAAGCTATACAGAATGGTGACATTCAAGAAGGAGATGCGTATCTGCGCGTAAGTAATTTCCGGCACGACGATTCCAATCTGCATTTTACCTCGATCATGACCTCGGCACTTGAGGCAGCGGTCATGGATCGCTTGCCCGATGACCTGCGGGAGTTCATGGAATTCGGAAGAATTCATTATACCTGGTCTGATGAGTTGCGCTTCCGGATGCTGCTCGTCTTTACCGATCCGGCGAATATCGGTTTGACCCCATTGGAATTACAGGACAAATTCGCAGCTCAGGGTATACGTGTATATCGTGTGGAAGCGCAGGATTGGGATCAGGATACACACGAGAGGCTCAGACAGGGGGACTATCGCCCGGATGGCATATCAGATGCCCGCGATACTGATCTAGAGCCTATATTTACTGAAGCACTCTGCTGGGAATTTACGGAAGGGAATATCATACAGCGTATATATACGAGATTGAATAATTTGAATCCCTTGATACCGCCAGGCGAACCGGACGAACCGGACGAACCAGGTCCAGAACCAGAGGACGAACAGGAAGAACCTCCGGCTGATCCGGGCGACGATCAGGATGGAGGAGACGATCCAGATGACGACGAAGATCCATAAACAAGGATAATATTTATAAAATATCTATTATATTGCAATAATTTAATAATTTGTTTATAATATATTCTTAAATACTTATTAATATATTTTATTCCGTGTAGTCCTCGAAAGCTGTTATAAAAAAAATAAAAAACAAAGACCTAAAATAATTGTCTTTGTTTTTTTTTGTTTTAATGGAGGTATACATATGAAATCCTTTAACAGGATTATCAAGAAATTAGTCAACAAAAAGGTCGCAGCCCGATTGCTGACGATATCGATGATATCGAATCAGCTTTTTGCCTTTTCTGCTCCTCGAGCAGAGGCTGCTATCACAACATCGCATTGGGACAGGGACAATCCAGCCCTGCAGGCGCCCAATGAGCGCCAGATGAATTACAAGGCGCGTCTGCGGATAGCTGAGGGGTATCCCGGCACTGAGTATACCAATGTTGTGGCAACGCTCGATCTTGATGAGATTAATGATGGTAATACCTCGCTTTTCAATCTTGCGCAGGATTTTTATGCCGGCCCTCTGATGAAATGCGCGCGGATAAATGATTATTGTCCTGAGGGATCAACTGCTATTGGTACACCGGTCTATGATTCTGCTAATCATCTCTATACCTGGACTGCAAACGAGTCGCTGAATTATGAGGAGACATTCAGTTATAAAATTTATTTTCGTCCGAAATTAACAGTGAGCGAAGGAGCGATTTCCCACGCTATTGGTCGATGGGCGTACCAGTGGGAAGGCAATCCTCGTACCACGCAGTCAGATGGTGAGAAATACGTCATCCATGTCGCAGACCTGAATATCCAGAAATATCCTGACGGTACAATCAATCAAGGCGAGACGTTTTCTTGGACTATCCAGCTGACGAGTAATGGAGCGCCTACAGAACCAAATTTTGGCAAATCGTATAACACGAAAATCGTAGATACTGTCCCCGCTGGTCTCGTCATCGTTGATGCTGGCGGCGGTCAGGTGGTCGGCAATACCATAACTTGGGATCTCGGCACGCTGAATGGCAATGTCAATGGCAGTCCGACAGTTGTCACAAAGACCATCACCGTTCGTGGAGATACTGTAGGGACTTTCACCAATACTGGTATTGTCGACGCATACAATATCGCCAATATTCCTGGTCAGCACAGCGACACCGCACAGTTGATCGTGAATGCTGTTACTGTCCCCTCCATCGAGATACAGAAGACAGTATTATCAAATATTAATGGAACTTGCCCGGGAGTCGAGAGTGTCACCGTAACCCAGGGATCACAGGTCAAGTATTGCTACTGGGTGCATAACAATGGTGAAGTGCCATTATCCAATATCACCGTTACCGACAATATCGAGGGATCAATCGGTAGTGTTGCATCATTGGCAATTGGGGCATCGACCTATCTGTCCAAGGTTGCTACCCGCAACGAAGCTCCTGGTTCTACAGTAACCAATACCGGTACCGCAAGCGTTGTCTATAACAGCAATACCTATACTGACAGTGATACTGCCCAGGTTGTGGTCACTGCCAATCCTATTCCCTCCATCGAGATACAGAAGACAGTATTATCAAATATTAATGGAACTTGCCCGGGAGTCGAGAGTGTCACCGTAACCCAGGGATCACAGGTCAAGTACTGCTACTGGGTGCATAACAATGGTGAAGTGCCATTATCCAATATCACCGTTACCGACAATATCGAAGGATCAATCGGTAGTGTTGCATCATTGGCAATTGGGGCATCGACTTATCTGTCCAAGGTTGCTACCCGCAATGAAACACCTGAGGTAACGGTAACCAATACGGGTACCGCAAGTGTTGTCTATAACAGCAATACCTATACTGACAGTGATACTGCCCAGGTTAGTGTAATCGCCGTCCCTGTCCCCCAGCTACATATTACAAAATATTCCAGCAATTCCGGTTCGCTCAATAGCTGGAAAGATACTGAACAAGTAGTCGTTCAGCCAGAGGGAACAGCGTATTTCCGTGTTATCGTCTGGAACGACGGCACAGCCAATGCGAGCAACGTCGTTATTACTGATGAGATAAATTCACATCCAGAAATCTATCAGACACTTCCTAGCTTACCCGCTCCGACTACAGTCACTCTCGGGTATAGGACCAGTGCACCGGCGCCCCTTCCAAGTGATTATGCGTTTAATGCTGGATCTAACCCGATAGTGTATAACGGAAAAACCTACGGGTATTATTACGACTTTCTTGGCACAATCAAGGATTGCGCCAGGTTGTATCCCAATCTTGAAAGTTTAGTTTCCCAGGATACTGCACATTATGCCTACAGCGGAGGAAGCGGTTCTGACGATGCCTTTATCCGCGTCGATACCAGCTCCTGCCGGGTTGAGCTTGAGATTCAGAAGAAAGTCAAACAGATCAACGAACAAAACTGGCAGCAGGAGATTACTGTTGAGCCTGGAGCGGTCGTTGAGTACCAGTATACGATCACCAATACTGGGAATATCCCGGCAGCGATCGGGACAACCAAGATCCAGGACAGCTTTACGAGCAATGGGTATGACGGTGAGCCGATTATTACCCCGGTAAAGCCTGCTGAAATTGAGGTCGACCAGATAATCCCGGTTGGTGGTTCTGTAAGTATTGTCGATCAGCAGGATTATACAGTTGCGGCTGAATACTTCAGAGCCGGGAATTACACCATTGAGAATTTTGCGCGAGTGCTCTATAACAACCAGCTGCAGAGCGGCGACTGGGCACGCGTCTTCGTCAGCTATGCCGGTATCTTCGAAAAAGCAAAGGATTGTTCAATCACCCGTGGTAACCAGACGATTGATACCTGCGATGGCGAGCTGGTATATCCCGGTGACATCATCCATTATGAACTGACTGTTACCAATCCGGGCACTGCTCCCTATACTGAAAATGTCGAGGATTATGTCGGGGATGTGAAGGCATATGCGGATATCGGCAATGTGCACTCGATCCCACAAAATCCTGCCTGCAAGCTGCAGGGCAATCTCGTGACCTGCGGAGAGGTAACCCTGGGTGCTGGTGCGGAACTGAGTATATTCTTTGATGCGCAGGTGCGCGATTACGAGTCCTGGTATCCCCAGATCTGGGATTATGACATTGACAATATCTTCGGCAATCCAGTCGAGACTGATGTGCTCGATTTCGAGATCGATAAGTACAACGATGACCAGTATAACGAAATCGAACCGCCTGCCGGCCCGTTGCCTGTAACCCAGGCACAGTGCGACAGTGCTTCGAGTACCGCTGATTTTATCGCTGACTGGCGCATCGTTGTCCAGAATCAGAGCAATCAGTCAGGGATAGAGGCAACCATACGCGATACTATGCCGCAGAATATGCTGTTCAAGAACGGTTCAGCCCGGTTAGACGGCAATCCAGAGGCACCTGATGAAGTAAACACTCCCTATGTTGTCTGGAATGGGATTACTTTCAACGCCCAGCAGGAGCGGGTCCTCACCTTTCAGACCTGCTATACTGATCCGACGGGGGTGAATGTAACCCTGGAAAACACCGGGCGGGTAGAGTACATGTCTATCAGCAAGGAAGATACTGCGACTGTCTCGGTTGGTCAGCCGTTGGTCAGCCTGCAGGGCTATGTGTGGCGGGATACTGCAAATTATGAAATCATCGATCTTGATCCCTTCGAACCGGGTATCCGGAATATCCGCGTGCATCTGTATGGCAATAACAATAGCGGTGTCTGGGGCGAACTCGCTGAGACATCGACCACCTCTACGGGCTATTATATCTTTGCCGCTTCCGGCTATGACTATCAGATCCGGGTGGGCGACACATATCAGCTGCAGATCGGTAACAATCTCGCTGAATACCGCAATACCGGTTTGAACGTCGGAGGTGCAGTTGGGACTGCAGAAGGTGAAGTCTGTTCCGGTTCCAGATGCCTGAATGATTATACCTTCGAGCTTGATCCGCTCTATCAAAGTGATGCCGCGGTGACTTATAACTTCGGTCTTGAGCCCCGGACGGGCGACCTTGAGGTTTACATCCATGAAGTCGATGCAGACGGCAATATCGTTGGGCTGTTCCCTATCGATACCTATTATGATCCAACCCATCCGCTGACAGTCAACGTTAACGGACCAGAGAATCATACGTACGAACTGTTGCCTGACCCGAATACAGAGAATCCGAAAAACTTCGATACAATAGCAATTGGTACATACTATGGTGATTTCCTCAGCAAGCCGAATGGCTGGGTTCGCACCTACAACGACCTTTGCGTCGTTAACGGTGAAACCCAGGTTCAGGAAGATCAGACTGCAGAAATGCACCTCTGCTTGCAGGGCAATGCTTCCC
>JAKQHK010000036.1 GCA_029573015.1 bacterium | reverse complement strand
AGTTGCCGTGCCGCTCGCCCAGGAACCGTAGATACATGCAGCATCGATATCCTGCTGCTCTGAAACATAATCTCTGAGTCTGGTTTCTACTCCATATTGCCGATCAAGCAGAGAAACTAGATCCATAACCAAAGGATGCTGATAATTAAGCTCCAGTAATTTCTCTCTGCCCTGAATCCGGATAGACACCAATTCCTCAGATTCCAGCCTGGCTACATAACGGCTGGTATTGCCCCGATCCATTTCCAGTGCCTGAGCGACCTGCATAGCATAAACCGGCTTGCCTGCCTGTTGATGCAAATAGTACATAATCCGCTGGATTGGCTTGGATGAAAAAATGGGAAGCATGTTTCTGTTTGTAATAATTTACAACATATATTGTAATTAATTACAACAACTTGTCAACTCTGCAAACTGTAGACATGTCCTGGTCAGGGCAATCTCTGTAGTACCTGCAAAAAAAAAGGATGTTCAACCTGCAGGGGGATAGTGAATTATGAATTGAAAATTTTCACAATTTCTTATTCTCAACTATCTTCCGCAGGGCGCTGATCGTATCAGCCACCAGACCAATCAAAGCGATTTGCACCCCCATGCTCATGAGCATGGAAGCAAGGATGAGCGATTGGATATGTCCCCCGCTCGTGCCCTGCAGATAAAAATACAGGTAGCGCAGACCGAGGATAAAACCGGGAGTGAAAAAAAGTATGGCCAGATAGAAAAAAGTCTTCAGCGGCCGGTACACTACATACGTCCGTACTATAGTAGAACCGGATTTTTTGATATGACCGAATATACTGCCAATCAGCCGGGATTTCTTGGATTTACGCTTGGTCTGGCGGAAAGTGCAGGGTAAGGTCACGATTTTTATGTGCTTCATGTCAGCCTGAATGAGCGTCTCGTGCGTATAGGTATGATTGGAAAGCACGTGCAGATTCTCAGCCGCGTAGCGCGAATACGCGCGAAACCCTGAAGAAGCGTCCTTGATATCCTGGCTGATCAAGCGGTTGACTACCCAGGTACCGAGGATATTGCCGTATTTATTTCCAAACGGCATGTGCTCGAGCGTCTTGACCTGACGGTCAGTATTGACTATATCAGCCTCACCCTGGAGGATCGGATCAATCAGCCCCTGTATCTCGTTTTGATCGTACTGGTTGTCTGCGTCCGTGTTGACGATGATGTCCGCTCCCATTTCCAGCGCTTTTCGCAGACCGGTCGCGAAAGCGTAGGCGAGACCGAGATTCATTTTGTGCCGGATGACCGCGTCTGCCCCGGCGGCTTCGGCGCGCTGACTGGTCTCGTCATCTGACCCGTCATCGATAACAAGTATCTCCACCTGATCGATACCCTTGTACGTTCGGGGGATGCTTTTGATAACCTCAGCGATATTTTCCTGCTCATCGTACGCTGGGATCATGACAACTAGTTTCATTACCTGACCCTTTGCATAATTTTTCAAACACACGCGGTGAGTATAAACCGATTGCCCCTGCCGGAGCAAGCAAGTAATCGTGATGCAAAACAGGTAACCGTACCCCCGGTGGCACCAGTGGAAGTGAATAATGTCAAAACCAAATCTTCAACGACCCTTGATCCATAATTCTACAAATTCATCCTGATACACTATTTCTCCCCATTCAGGCAGGAAATCATCTGTCAGCAAACGCATCCCTGATTCAAACGCGTACACAGGCTTTCCCGCATCTGGCGCCTCAGCCGTGTCCGGCGGCCGCATCACCGCAGTTATGCCTAGTTGTTCGAAACGCTCGCTAATCTCTGCCGTTTCCGTGAATTCCGGGTAGATGATCAACTCCTGCATATCCGGACGACCCCAGATATAGAAAATATCGAGATAGTACCCCCGATAGCCTCCCAGAAACAGCACTCGATCATCTCCGGTCAAGTGCTCGTTGGCATACCTGAATGCCCCGTACTCAGGCACCCGGGGAACGGTATCAAAAAGCGGCTCCGTAGCAGTAGCGAGATACACCTCCCTGCTCACCAATCCCAGTGCGGAGGCGACCTTCTGACCATGCAGTTTCCAAGCAATTGCGCCGTTGTACAACAGGACAAATACGAAGCAGACAGCCAGAAGCACATTGAAACGACGCCGATATTCCTGCGTAAGTTCTACCAACCAACGGGCAAACCAGATTGCTACCAGAACCGCGAGCAGGGGCGCCATAGGCAAAATATAACGGGTTAGCCTCAAATAATACACTGCTCCGAAAAAAGCCATCCCGGCTAGACAACTCGCTGTCAGCAGGAAACGATCTGCGGATCGTTTTTTCCCCTGAGACCGGCTCTGGATCGCCTGCCACAAGGCAATGGGTAACAAAGCCAGAAATAGAGGACCGATTTTGGGACTGTCGCCACCGAACCAGTCCGGGATGAACGTCATCAGCGCAGGAGCCAGCAGAGTGCGCGGCACCACCTGCCGGAACCAGGAAACCGCCTGCCCTACCCCGGCCTGCACTACTGCCATGTTTGGATTGTAGCGGTCCGGACCGAACAAACCGAGTGGATTCTGCGGCCAAAACGGATTTCCCCGCTCGACCCAGGATTTAACATACCAGGGCAGGGCAATGAGCGCGCCGAGCAGGAGTGCCCCCAACAATGGTCTGACTGCTATCCCCTCTCCCCTGATCCGGCGGCGGACAAGCGCGACCACAATGATGCCCCACAGCCAGACAGTAAAATACAGATTGGACGTTTTTACCCCGGCCAGATAGCCGCTCGCCAGCGCGAATGAAAACAGATCGGCCTGGGTTTGCTGGCGCAGATATCGCTCCAGGGCGAAAGTAGAGAGTGTAAACGCTATCAGCGAACTTGGCTCGATATGTCCCTCGGGCAATACAAACCAGAAAACCGGCATGCTCACGAGCAATCCGGCCGCGAGCCGAGCGCTGAACCGTCCGTACCGCGCCTCTGTCCACCGGTAGACGAGCATGACCGTTCCCAGTCCCAGGACTGCCTGTAGCGCCTGCCCGAAACTATCCAATCCCAGAAGCATAAAAAAAAGATTCTGCATATGCGCGAGCAGCGGCACAGCCGAGTGGTATATCGATGGCGTCGGCACGATCCGGTGCTCAAGCAGATAGATTTTCGGCACGGCAAAGTGGTAATTCAACGCATCCCAGCCCACCGGCGGACTGAACGCCACGATGAGATGCAATCCGGCGAGCATAACCAGCAGGACAGACAAAATAACATACCAGCGATGGAGTATCTCTCGTGGATGGATCAAACCCCGTTTGGATAAAATGAGAATTACCTGCCTCACCCTCGAGGCAGATATCCTGAACCCCAAAGCGACAAACAAGACCAGAAGCGCAAGCGCTGTCTCAAGATACAACCACCCAGCCATCCCGACTGCGTACACTAAAAAAGACAGCAAAAGCAATCCCACGAGCAAACCCTGCCAGTAACGTTCAACCGGATCATTACTTTGTATTCTGAACAAACCTAGAATCTGCTCTCCCGCAGACTGAATAATGAGGAGCAGCAAGACAAACAAACTGAACCGACCGGCAAATCCAAGCAGTCCGGCGATGGTCATAAGCATGACACATTACTCCTGTGCGGATGCGGATGTTTTTTCCTCTGCTTCGTCCGCCTCAGCGATCGCCTCCCCGAGCAGTAAGATCAGCACCCCGGCGAGCAAGCCAATTGGTATCCGGATCCACCCGATACCATCTGCCTCACGGTATATGAAAACTGTGGCTAAAGCTGCCAGAACGAATGAGAGAGGCTTGTTGTGCTCGCGTGCCTCAACAGATACCAAAAAGTTTAACGCGTGATAACCGATAATAACGACAACAATCAAACCTAGTACATGCAAAGGCCAGTTTAACACCTTGCTGAATTCAAATTGCATGGATGCCCTCCTCAGACAGATAGATGATTAGCATCATATCAGCACCGAATACCCTGGCCTGATTGCTCATTTACACTCCCTCGATACAAAAACCCGGGCTGCTGCCGCGAGGAATACAAGCGCGGCAAGCCAGGGCAAAGATGATCCTTCTTCCACTGCATACGCTATCAAATAAAGTATTGTTATAGCCACAATTGCGCAATTACACAGCGTTACCCAGACACATGATCCGGATGAAGATGATGACAACGGTTCATGCTGTTTAGTATTGTGCATAAATCAGCGCCTCCACGCTAAAACAGGATTTTGCAGTACCATTACACCTGAACTGTCCGGATAGGGCTCCAGACTCAGAATCGTCTCTGCAGATACAGATTGCTTTTCATCGAATATGTTCTCGATCATGACCTCATACCTATCCTCAGATTGTAGAACCTGTAACCGGCTATCTGCTATCGCACCTGCAGTTTGGGCTCGCACTGCAGACACAAAGCGGTATTGAAACGGTTCAAAATATGCCTGTTGATCCGGCCAAAAAAGCTGATACTGTTCTCCGGTTTCCAATTGTAACCCACGAGTCCGCACGAGAACTTCTCCCTGACACACCGCTGTATGAAAAACTTCTTTGCCACTGAAACACACATCCTGACCCGCGCTTTTCCCTTGTGACACTCCCACGCAGGGTGCTTCATAATACGGCTGGCTCTCCACGATGCGTTGCAGTGTCAGACGGCCATCTACCCGGGTATACCATGCACTATCCGGCTCCAGCCCGAGTGGTCCTTCGATCATCAGATAGGGCGTCCCCAGAGTGATGGTGGGAATAATGTAATCATACTCGGCACTATCTGCTGCATACTCAAGTCTGATGACATGTACACCCGGTACAAAATTTTCTACCGGTATGCTCAGTGTCGCGGTCTGAATTGGACCAACATAGCCCAGCAATCCCCCATCATCCTCGATCAAGGCAAAGGCAACCCTGCCGCCTTCACTGTTTTCAACCTGAATGACGAGTTGATCCGGTCCGGCTAATTTGTTGTAGTCCTGTTTGCTGATAGTCAGATCAAAGGGCTGAGAAGCAAATGTATACAATGTAACAGGTCCTCCCCTCAGACCAAGTTCATACCTGTACTCGCCGGCATCATAGTCTGAAACGTCCTTGGTAAAAAAAGTACTTCGATGCAAATAGCTATCCTGCTCTCGCTGCCATGGCTGATCCTCAGCGACAAGCAAAGCTATTTCATCACCGGTGGTAAATCCGGCCAGGATAGATTCCTCCAGTCGCTGTTCGCCGGAAATCATCCTTTCCGATCGCCCATAGAGAGTCCGTTCCCCGAATTCCTGCTGCTGTTTCATATCAGTCAATGCTGTATCGACAACAAGTGGTCGTTTGCCAAACAACTTGTCAGAGATTATCCTGACTGCCCCGTCGGTTGTGAGGTTAAAACGCAGCTGCGCTGATCCGAATCGGCCTCCGGTTCCGGAACCTGAAAAAATCAACTCGGGAGATAATGCATCGATTAAAACCGGCGTATCAGCAACCACGGGGACATCACCCCGCGAAGTACTAAGGACCGCACTTGTCTCCATGGCAGAGCTGAATACCTGCCTGTCTGTCAGCAGTTGCACCAGAAATATCAGGGGTATCAGAGCAAATGCGTAAATGAACCAATGCACAACTTGTGGTCCGACCGGTGGCAAACAACCTTCCGGCATCAGGTAAATAAGCACAAGCACCATGGCGCCAGCCAGCATAACCGGCAAGATCGAACCCAGAAATGGAAGCACGATTAAAACCAGCAGCATGATGAAAATTATCAATCCATGCCAGAAAATCTTTTTTTGATCTGTCCCGATTTTATCGAGATACACCATACGTACTGTTTGCCAAAAAGCCACCCAGCGATCCCAAAGCAGCCAGATAAGCGATGCGGCAAAGCCGAAGACAACCGGGATCAGCAACCCGGGAGCATCCTCGATAAAAACACATTTCCGGCAGAATTCCGAACCATCCAGGTTAAAACCTCTTAATCGTGCCAGAAGCGTACGGACAAACAGCCCTGACTGTTCAAGGGCAAGTATGCGCTGGGCAAGAAGTATCAAGACAATACAAGTAAAAAAAAGCCAAAAAATAACAAGCTGCATGAGCCGGCCACGCCAGTGGCCAGCAGGCCTGATCAGATCCTTCCAGTGGATTGTATGTGTTTTGAAACGTTGCACCAGCGGCCCGGCAAGCAGGATGATTATGATCGCAGCCAGCAGCATCCAGGCCCACAGGGAATTCCGCAGCAAGGTAATCAGGGTATGCAGCCAGGTTGCCTCGGCTGGATTCAAGCCGGTAGAAGGAACCACCGTTTCGAGCTCCGCCAGACGGATCTGGATCGACTGTGCGATGTCTCTCTGACGGCTGGCTGACTGACGAAATATATCCTCACTCAGGACAACAATACGCCGGAGGGTACCGTCGCTGGCCGGCAGGAACCGCACGATCCCGGCAACAGCCGTTGTAACCTCCGGATCAATCGCCGCATAGGAAAGCACCTCTTCGTGGAGCACTTCCACAGCGCCTGATTGATCGAAGCGCAATGTTCCCTGCAATGCTTCACCAGCTGTAATAGTTTCTGTTGCTTCAGCGACTATCTGTTCATGATAGACACCAAAGAGAGCGCTTACCTCCGGATTGCCGATGATGATCAGATCTTCTGCGCTTTCCAGCATATCTGGTAGTTGATCCATGTGATCGTCGGGAAGTACAACACCAAAAACACCCGCTGGCCATGCCTGTTCACCATACGCCAGCTGCAACCGCGCCTCGGCATACTTAGATGCCTCGAGAGAAAGACGATACGTGCCCGGTGCTAAATCACGTACATACGCAGGGGTGTTGACAAGCGCATACGCAAAATCTTCTCCCTCGCCCCGGATGTGCAGCTGTGCATCCAGTGTATCTGCTGGCCAGACTTTGGAGGATATGGCGATAAGCTCGAACTGCTCCGGAATAACGACCTGCAGCGATCGTTTCGTGGTAACGAGCTGCTCCTCCTCTATCTCGTTCATGGTCGTAAGCGCAAATCCGCTTTGATACACCGGTCTGCCGACCTGCAAACTGGCTTTTTTCAACGCCGTTACCATCGGATGCTCATAGCGCTTGTCAGGCACCAGCTCCATAGCAGCTGCTGGACTGATCGGTACTACCAGTGAACAAAACGTCAGGAAAATAACAACCGCGCTGATTTTTTTCATGGGAATTATAATATAAAAGTATGAACCAGACGCGAAACGGCTGGCACTTTAAGTAAAAATACAATGTAATACACGATGTTAATCATGGCAAACCAAATGATACATAGCCAGAATACCCGGCTGCTTACTCTCGCATTTCGAATAGTTACATGGTTGCTGCACACGATATCCTGCCTGTTACACAGAAGAAACGAATTATCTGCCTACATCACTTACATTTTTCGACGTGCTCCATATCCGCATCCACCATCATGGTAACCAGCTGGGGAAACGAAGTCCTGCGCTGCCAGCCGAGTTTCTCCCTGGCTTTGGTGGCATCTCCGACGAGCAGATCGACTTCCGCCGGACGCATAAAGCGTTCATCCACGACCACATGATCCTCCCAGTTCAGACCGACATGTTCAAAGGCGATCTGGCAGAATTCCCTGACGCTGTGTGTCTCCTCGGTAGCGATCACGTAGTCTTCCGGAGTATCCTGCTGCAGCATGAGCCACATGGCCTCAACATAATCGCCGGCAAAACCCCAGTCACGCTGCGCATCAAGATTGCCAAGCGGCAGCTTGTCGATCATGCCGAGTTTAATCTGTGCTACATGGTGGCTGATTTTGCGGGTGACGAACTCCAGACCGCGACGTGGTGATTCATGGTTGAACAGGATGCCGGAACAGGCAAAAATATCATAGCTTTCCCGATAGTTTACCGTGATAAAGTGACCGTAGGCTTTGGCTACGCCGTACGGACTGCGCGGATAAAAGGGCGTTAATTCATTCTGCGGTACTTCTCGCACTTTTCCGTACATTTCGCTCGAGGACGCCTGATAGAAACGAATTTTTTTGTCTACTACCCGGATGGCATCGAGCAGGCGTGTAACTCCAAGCGCAGTGAATTCTCCGGTGAGCACCGGCTGGTTCCAGGAGGTCGGCACGAAAGACTGGGCAGCCAGATTGTAGACCTCATCCGGCTGGACTTCACGCAATAAGTCTATAAGCGACAGCTGGTCAAGCAGATCGCCCTGATGCAGATGAAGCGTATCCTGAATATGCGTGATGCGGTCAAATGTTTCCGTACTTGCCCGCCGGACCATACCGTGAACCTCGTAACCTTTGCTGAGGAGCAGTTCTGCAAGGTAGGATCCATCTTGCCCGGTTATGCCGGTGATTAACGCTTTTTTCATTATCCCTCTGTTTTATAATAAAAATGTAAAATATTGAATATTTGCGGGTTAACGAGTTAACGTGTTACGGGTTCCTCACTAGCACCACTCAAAGCTACAAGTTGACGCCAGTATTCTAGCATATCTGCCAGCGTCTGCTCCAGCGAGTATGCTGCCTGCCAGCCGGTCTGTTGGACGAATTTGGCATTATCGCAGATCAGCATCGGATTATCAGATGCACGATAGCGTTCCGGGTCGATCTGAACTTCAATCTGCCTGCCAGAAAGTGTGATCAGATAATCAAGCAAAAATCTCACCGTGACTCCCCTGCTACTGCCGATATTGTACACCTCGCCATCCTGACCGCGCTCAGCCAATAGCAGATAGGCCGTCACCATATCCCGCACATCAGAAAAATCACGAATAACTTCGAGATTCCCTACTCTGACTAGCGGCTCGGCCTGCCCGAGCATGATCTGTGCCACCTGCTGGGCAAATGAGGCAGCGACAAACTGGGGAGCCTGACGCGGACCGATATGGTTGAAACTGCGCGATATCCGGATGTGCAGGTCGGGATACTCTGCACAAAGTGCTTCCTGCTCAACGCGCGAAGCAGCATAGGGGCTGAGGGATCCATCAAGCTCATCAGTTTCCTTGAGCGGGTTTGATGAGGAACGGTAAACCTCCGCCGAGCTGACGATGACGATTTTTGCCTTGCTTGCTATATTTTTTAAGGCATCAAGCAAATTGCGCGTTCCGCCAACATTAATGGCACGCGTCACCTCAGGTTTTTTGAAACTCAAGCTAACGGAGCTCAAGCCAGCCAGATGAAAAACATAATCCGGCTGCACCGCGGCGATATACGCCTGCACCCTCGCAGCATCAGTAATATCGAGCACCTGCACCTCAACCTGC
>JAKQHK010000034.1 GCA_029573015.1 bacterium | reverse complement strand
CGGGCGGTTGACCTGATCCTTCATAAAGGCGTAATCGGCGAAGTGTACAACATCGGCACAGGCTACCGTATGAGCAATCTGGAGATTACCAAACAGCTGCTTGCCCTGCTCGGTAAAGGAGAAGAAATGATCGCGTATGTGCAGGACCGGCCTGGACATGATTTCCGCTATGCGATTAATGCGGGCAAGATACGCGCCGAGCTTGGTTTTACGCCAATCAATTCGTTTGCCCAGGGACTCGAGAAAACCATGCGCTGGTATACAGAGCACCGGGACTGGTGGGAGCCGCTTAAATCCCGGGGAGATGCGTTTGTTAACAAATAATGCTTTTTCTCATGGCAGCAGGATGCATGACATATATTCACATCCCGGCTGGACAGGTGTTCTGCACGGCGTTACCGGAAGACAGTGGGGGAACATGCAGTATCCCGTTCAACAGCAGGCATTGGCAATAGCACTCGGTGTGAGTCCTGATGCTTTCGTGGCTTGTGAACAGGTGCACGGTTCGGCTGTTGCCGTGGTTAGCAGGGCAGATTGTGGTACATGTATCGCTGACACAGACGGTCTGATCAGCAGGGAGACTGGTGTGATTCTTACCGTGAAAACTGCAGATTGTATACCTGTTTTTCTTCATGATGCGCAGAAAGAGGTGGTCGGGGTGCTGCATGCGGGCTGGCGCAGTCTGGCTGCCGGTATCGTCAGAAACGGAATCAAAGCCATGCAGCAGGCTTTCGGTTGCCTGATCACAGATATTCAGGTATATATTGGACCGCATATCAGACCTTGCTGTTTTACCGTTTCCCCTGACGTGGCAGAACAATTTGTCATGTATCCTGCTGTTCTGAATAAAAGTTCAAATACAATTACTGTTGATCTTGCCGCGACAGCTGCTGCACAAGTCAGCGCTTCGGGGATGCAGAGCAGCCAGATTACCGTTTGTTCGTGCTGTACTGCCTGTGATGTAGATAACTTTTTTTCCTACCGTCGTGATCATGACCAAGCCGGCAGGATGCTTTCTTATATCGGATTAGCGAATGGTGAAACAGACTGATAAAAAAGTAATAGGTGCTTCATGGCCGGTAGTTGGTCATGCAGCCCAGATAAAACAGTTACGTCAGGCTGTCAAGGAATCAGCGTGGGCGCATGCCTATATTTTTGCCGGCAGTGAGGGATGCGGTCGCTATCTCGTCGCCAGACAGTTTGCGCAGGCGCTGCTCTGTACCCGGGAGAATGAGGATATTCCCTGTGGTCGCTGTGCTACTTGCCTGCAGATGCAGCGGAGCGGTCATCCTGACTGTTTGACCCTCAGCCCCCAGGAGGAGAGCGAAGTTATCAAGATCACCCAAGTGCGGGAAGCTATTGCTTTCTGTGCGACCCGCCCGTATGGCGGGTCGCACAAAGTCGTGCTGGTTCGCGATGCTGACGCGCTCACGCCTGAGGCACAGAATGCATTTCTTAAAACGCTGGAGGAACCGCCGGCATACGTAGTAATTGTGCTGATTGTTACCCATCCCGAACGGCTGCTGGAGACAATCACTTCTCGCTGTCAGCTGCTCCAGTTCCACGGGATCAGCGAAGCTGACACGTGCAGTTATCTTGATACGCACAATATATCCAAACCAGAGCAAGAATTGTTACAGCTGTTTTATGGAGGGCAAATCGGCAGGATGATGACAGCCGTAAGTACAGCGGGTGCGATTGCTAATCTGGGCTCCTTTATCGAACAGCAGATCCGTCTACTAGCTGCATCGTCTGCAGAGCGGTTGCTGTGGGTGCAGGATCAGGGCAAGATCGATATGCCATACATGAATACATTTTTATCCCTTAGCGAAGCGCTGTGGAGTCTGTCAGTCAAAATTGAGGCTTTGGGCAGAACGATGTATACTCAGCCCGCTCTCGCAGCTTTTCTGGAAACCATACGCACTATGCCGTTGAAGGAACGTGCAGCCTACAGCTCCCGCCTTGCGGATGTGCGGCTGCGGCTCAAGGCTGGGAGCAATTACCAGCTGCATCTGGAAAATCTTGTTTTGCATTTATCGTGAGTTATACGAGGAGTGTTGTCCATGGCAGAAGCAGCAAATACCAAAATCGCCGTAGTCGGTGTCGCATTTTATCGGGGTGGTCAGGTTTATTATTTCAATCCGTCGGGTATCGAATGTGCCATGCATGACAAGGTGATCGTCTCCACGACCAAAGGGCTGGAAATGGGAGAGGTGATGTTCAAGGGCATGGTTGATCAGGGTAGCATAACCTCGGAACTCAAGGAAGTGAAGCGAATCGCCAATGAGAAGGATCTGGAGCAGAAACTGCATTTCATGGCGCAAGAGCAGACCTGCATGGAAACCTGCAAAAAAAAGATTGCCGAGCATAAGCTGCCGATGAAAATAGTCGGAGCTCATTATAATTTTAACGGCAAACGACTGACTTTTTTCTTTACTGCAGAAGGGCGGGTGGATTTCCGCGATCTGGTCAAAGATTTGGCTGCGACTTTCTGTACCCGCATCGACCTCAAGCAGATCGGTCCCAAGGATGAAGCCAAGCTGTATGGCGGGATGGGAGTATGCGGCAAGCAGCTGTGCTGCCGGGGATTCCT
>JAKQHK010000020.1 GCA_029573015.1 bacterium | reverse complement strand
ATGGTCAACATGGGCGATGATGGCGATATTTCTGATATCCATATCCCGAACCTGTCTGATAACAGATACACACAAGCTATTACTATAAACGTGATGGCTGTGGATTGCAAGTTTAGGTATTAATGATTATTTGCATGACCTGTTGTATGATACCCGGGTATAAGGATGTTAATTCACTAACAATTATGTCGACTGAACGAAAAACCCATCCCAAAGGGATAACCCTCATCGTCCTCTGCCTCGCCCTCGCCATCATCATCATCGACGGGACAGTGCTCAATGTGTCCATCTCCTATCTCATCCGTGACCTAAACACCGACCTAAACGGCATCCAGTGGGTCATCACTGCCTATTCGCTTGTTTTGGCTGCCCTGACCATAACCGGAGGAAGGCTGGGAGACATTTTTGGTCGCAAGCGCATGTTTAAACTGGGCGCCAGCCTCTTTGCGCTTGGCTCCTTTATCGCCTCCATCAGCACTAATGTCACCATTCTTTTCTGGGGCTGGTCAGTCATCGAAGGTGTAGGGGCAGCTTTGATGATGCCTGCCACTGCCTCGCTCATCATGAGCACCTTCCAGGGCAAGCAGCGGGCTCTGGCCTTTGGTATCTGGGGCGGTGTCGCCGGCGCATCCGGCGCCATCGGTCCTATCCTCGGTGGCTGGTTGACAACCAACTGGAGCTGGCACTGGGCATTCCGCATCAACCTCTTCACTGTACTTGCTCTGCTGCTCGGATCATTTGTTATCACAGAATCCTACGGCAGCAAGAAGCAAAATGGCTTTGACCTCGTGGGCGTCCTGCTCTCTAGTCTCGGACTTGTCTCACTTGTGTATGGTCTCACTAAAGCAACCACCTATGGCTGGTGGCATGCCAAACAGGCTTTCCCGCTCGGCTCGCTTGAACTCGAACCCTTCGGCTTATCGATTGTTCCTTTTTTCATTGCCCTCGGACTGATGATTATCGCAGCTTTTGTCGTCTGGGAAATCCAGTATGAGGACAAAGGAAAAACTCCGCTCGTTTCCATGCACCTTCTCCGAAACCGACAATTTTCTGCCGGCCTGCTCACCACGATGATCATCGTCATGGGTCAAAGCGGGCTGATATTCGCCCTGCCGGTCTTTCTGCAATCAGTCAAAAGTCTGGATGCTTTCCATACCGGACTCGCCCTGCTGCCCATGTCTTTATCTATATTTATCGCTGCCCCGCTCGCCGGCAGTCTCAGCCGGACGGTCAAACCGCGGCTGATCATCCAGACCGGCTTGCTTGCCGGAATCCTGGGAGCCATGGTGCTACATTTCAGCCTGAGCGCTACCGCGACCACGCAACAGCTCATTCCCGGCCTCATCTGCTTCGGCATCGGCATGGGTATGGTCAATGCCCAGATTACCAATACTACCCTGTCAGCCGTAGAAATCAAAGACGCCGGGGAAGCATCCGGAGTCTCCTCAACCGCACGCCAACTCGGCCAGTCTCTGGGCATGGCGATTATCGGAACCATTTTTATATCTGTCATCACCGGCCAGATGCAAACCCTGGTCGGGAAAAGCAGCACCATCCCCCAGCCCATGAAAGCAGCCATGAGCGCTCAGGCAGAACAGCAATCAGCCGCATCCCAGTTTTCTCCGTCAGAAACCGCACCAGCCGATCCGATCAGCCTGGAGATGATTTCAATCAAAAACGAAGCCATGGCAGCAGCGAGCCGGACGGCGCTCGCGTTCACGGCCTTCTTCGCTGCCATCTGCTTTTTCGTCACCTTCAGCCTGCCCAACCGACAAATTGAAGACAAACCAAAAGCTACTCCGCAAGGACATTAGATTACTTGCAAGCAAGTGCCAGGGAAAGATTTTCCAAATTGCCCCGCATGACGGCAGGATAATCCGTGCCTGCCTGCCGCTCTGCTGCGGTAAGTCCATCGCTCGGATTCAGGATAAGAGTGCCGACACCAGCTTCACGCGCTAACGTCTCAGCCAGACGCGGACTGATGAGTGTCTCGGTAAAAATATATCTAACTTGCTTCTCACGTATGATCTCAGTCAGTTCAGCCAGCCACTGTGGTGATACTTCCTGTTCAGGAGATATTCCGGCAATTGCATACAGGGTCAGCCCGTACCGTTCGGTAAAATAGCTAAACGCGTCATGGGAGACGATGATTGTATGCTCTGTACACGAAGATAAACCGTTTTCTAGCTCAGTATCAAGTTCCTGCAAATCAGCCTTGAGTTCTGATAAGTTATCATGAAAAGTTTGCTGCTCATCAGGCCAGACAGTCTGCATATGTAGTGTCAGTATCTCGGCAGCTTCGATCATTAGCCGGGGATCCAGCCAGAAGTGCGGATCAGGATTGTCGTCCGCATCCTGCAACAAATGATCAGCCAGCGGTGTTTCACCGGTAATCGCAATTACCCGGACTCCGTCAGCCACCAGTTCTTCTGCCAGACCCTCGGCAAACGGATCAACCCCGCTGCCTGAATAGATAAAAAGGTCCGCCGCATATGCCGTCCGGACATCCTGTGGTGTGGGTTCGAAAGTGTGTGGGCTGGCACCATCGGCAGTCATGTTCATCACCGTAATGGCATCCCCCCCGATGCGTCGTGCAAGGAATTCTAATGGATAAGTTGTGACTACGATCTCACCCTGCTGCTCCGGAATTTTCACCAGCATCGCGGCCATGATGCCTGCTGCCAGAAAAACTAGCACAGGGATTACGATTAAAAGCCTCTTCATGATCACACCTCACTATAATAAGTGCACACGTCTGCCAGCCAGGCTGATGACCAGCAGCAGGCAGGCAACCAGAATGATAGCTCCGCCACTAGCGATATTGAACCAATAGGACAACAGCAACCCGGTCAGTACGGAGAATAGGGAAAAGCTGATGGCCGCCAGCAGAGTTTTTCTGAAATCCTGCTCCCAGAGCATCGCGGTGACCACCGGGATCACGAGTAAACCGCTGATAAGCAAAATGCCAACCACCTGCATAGCTACAGATACAAAGAGCGAAGTCATAAGGATGAGCAACAAATTGACCCGCTCCACTGCTATACCGCTTGTGGCTGCTAGCTCCTCGCTGAGGGATGCGAGAAATAATGCTCGGTAATTTTTCAATACAGCTAGGATGATAAGTGTTCCAAGTAAGGCTATATAGAAAAGATCACTGCGCGTGACCGTGGTGATGCTGCCGAACAGATAGCTGAGCAAATCAACTTTGTATCCCCCCTTCAGACTGATCAGCACCATAGTCAGCGCCAGGCTGGCAGTGAGCAAGATCGACAGGACGGATTCACCGAAGATTTGCTTCACCCTGCGCAAGCGTTCTATAAGCAGGGCAAAGACCACGGCAGCAACGAGGACCGTCGGCATCAGAGTGGTCCCCAGCCAGAAGCTAACAGCGACGCCGAACAGCGCGGTATGAGAAAGAGTATCAGCCATA
>JAKQHK010000019.1 GCA_029573015.1 bacterium | reverse complement strand
AGCTGCATTAGGCAATCCCCAATTTGATACGCACAGCCTTCAATTGTCTGATCAGCACTACCCTCAGGGGATGATGCTCGTCTACGAACTTGGGAGCGGAAGACCGGTTGATCACCTGGAGTATCACGGTAAGCGCTGGGTGCCGGATTTTGAGCTGCCGGCTTCTGAACCGACCCCGCGTGAATTCGAGATTTTGCTTTTGCGGCGGTTGCTGTTTCTGGCGTCCATGTTTGCCAGGGAACGATGCGGCAAGTTGTACGCTGGTCAGGCAGAAGAAGATGATTATGCGTTGCGTATCCAAACTGTTGAAACCGGCATGGCGGCTAATACATATGCTGCGATGACTGCCAGAGTGACGGCTGCAGACAGCCTGGCAGAACGATTTCTCGGATCTGCTACTATGCGGGGGTCATGGCAGGTTTATCAAGAATACTTTCAACGGTTGAGGAGCGCTTTTTCAGGAACTGCAGGCAAGCAGCTGTACCTGAACGGGTTTCGTACGTATGCCTATCAATGGTTGGCAGCCCATCCGATCGTCAGCCTGCGCGGGAGAGAGTACACGCTTAGCCAGCAGCTGCCCGGGTATTTCGAGTCAGCCTTCCGGCGGCTGGCTGAGTTCACGTGGGGATCAGACTTCAGAGGAACTGTCTGGAACGATGGCCAGTCTGAGATGCAGAGAATGCGGGAGTTAGAACAAACCCGGAGGGCATGCGATGTTTTTTTGCAGGAACTTGCAGATAGGATCCTGTCAGGGAAACGTTTGCAAAATCATGCTGTTTTCAGCCGGACTCTTGCTGCTTTTGCTCCAGCTGACGTTGTGCAGGCTGCGAATGTGTGGGCAGTAACCTATGACGACCTGCAAAACGCGCGTTCGACAGCCAACGGTCAGGAAGAACGACTGGTGCAAGATTTACAGGCTAGAACTACTTCCTTATCTGAATATTTTAGCAGGTATGGATATATGTTCGATGCCAGCCGGGGGCTCATCAATCTGGCACGCGCATTGGCAGTTGTTCCTTTTCAGCAGGGTGGCACAGCGAGGTTCGGATTTATCATTCAGGATCGATACAGTTTTTATTAAAGTCCCAGAATACCCCTGGCTTTTAAGCCTGGGGATGAATGGGACACCTTAAAGAAATTAAGAAGCGATGATACAATGTGGGCATGAAAAAGCGAACCAGTAATGCAACATACGACATACAATATCACTTTGTCTGGATACCAAAGTATCGGAAGAGAGTATTGGTAGGGGGAATCAGAGAGCGAGTAAAAGAGCTGTTGGAAGAAGGGGCAGAGATAAACAGTTTTGAGATCATGGAGTTAAACATACAGCCAGATCATGTGCATTTGTTAGTTAGTGCGAAGCCAAGGTATAGTCCGTCGGAAATAATGAGATTGCTGAAAGGTGGCAGTTCGAGACGTATAAGGGAAGAGCATCCGGAATTGGAAGAATTTTTGTGGGGGGATAGCTTTTGGGCAGATGGGTATTACGTATCGACACATAGCAAAGTGACGGAGGAAGTAGTGAGAAGATATATAAAAGAGCAAGATAAAGATCGTTAGAAAAAGATCGAACCAAGATACGGCGGTCTTTAGACCGCTGAGTTATTCATTTAAATCAATGGAATATTCAGTCAGGCGAAACCGCGCCAAACAGCAATGCCTTTAAAGTGTTGGATGGCTCATACCATGCCGATGAGCGGATTCCATCCTGCGCGATTGGCAGTCTGATTCACGAGATCGAACATGTGATGCACTTAGCTCTCTCCTGGCCGCCAGGTTTGAATACTGATGATCGTAATGGCATTCAGGAGATGCTCGCATTTCTGCGTACTCTTAGTTATCATGCCGACCTTGCAGTCGTGAAACAGCATTTCGGTCGCCGTGGACAGCTGAGTTTTCAGTTTGGTGCTCAGTTGTCCCATGGCAGAAACAGCGGCGGAGGAATGACAGAACATTTGAGTGATATCGATGAGCATTTTTCTGGTGCCTGGCTCATGCACACCTATGTGCTTGCGTATCTTGATCTGCAGAAAGGTTTTTTTCCAGTATCGCAACCGAATCTGAAACAGCTTGAACGGGCAAGGGAGAAATACCGGTGTATGATACAACGAGGTGATGTGGCAGAAGTTGAAAGGTTAACAAAAGCACGCATCATTGATTTTATCGAACAGGGAGCACGGACCGGGCACAGGACAGAGCACGAACAGGTGATCATGACAGCAGCGTCAGCGATTCTGCGGGCCGCGTATGCTGCATATCAATTGGGGGTTGCTGATTTTGATCCGCAGCTCCATCAGCGCATTATTGATTTGAAAGCCAAGTTGTCCTTGATGGTAGCGTAGGCGTGATAAATCGTCTGAAGTTGGGGGATGAAATTTTTCGGTGTTAAGATAGTATGATCCTTGTTGCCTTTGCGAGTAATCAGCGCTTTTTTCAGTATATCGCTCCAGAGCGTTTCGTCGTACGGATCGATGAGACAAGTATTACTCCCCGCCACCTCCGGGATGGATGACACGTTCGCCGCCACGATCGGCAAGTCGAACTGCTGCGCTTCTACGAGCGGGATGCCGTAGCCTTCGTACAGGGACGGATAGACAAACAGTTTAGCATTCCGGTACAGGACGGCTTTTTGCTCCTCGCTCACATAGCCGGTTATACTGACCTCGCTTTGCATTTCGTATTTTTCAATTTGCCTTTTGATTTTTTTGAAATCATTGCCGGGACTGCCGGCGAGGACGAGCTTGAGATGGGTAAACTGAGCATCTTTTTTCAGCTCGGCAAACGCCCGGACGAGCCGGACGAGATTCTTTCGCTTTTCCAGCGTGCCGACGAACAGGAGATAGTCGTCAGTCTCCAGTCGGGAGTCGAGAGCTTTGAGCAGTGAGCTTTGAGCCACGTCGTTCGCGAACGACGTGGTGAGCGGGGGATCAGTGGCGAGGTTTTTGACCGGTGGAGTGATGACCGAGACCCGGTCAGGGCTGATGCGCCAGATGCGGATGAGATCCTCCCGCGTTGCCCAGGAGTCCGTGATAAAACCGTCAGCCTTTTTGGCAGAATGCGCGTTCAGCCGGTGCCAGAGGCGTGCCTTGGGTGTTAGCCACTGGGGAAAACGTTCGAAAGTGAGGTCATGTACGACTACCAGGCGCGGGATGCCGGTATCCGGGAAAACGCTGATATGCGGACTAAAGATCAGATCGATGCCGCGCAACCGTTTCTTCAAGCCGGGGAATCCCGAGAAATTCCAGCTGAAGGTAACGAGCTTGTTGGGAAAGCGGGTGATGAGCGTTGAGCGATGAGCTGTGAGCGATGAGCTGTGAGCTATGTCGTTCACGAACGACGTGGTAGCTAGTTCAGGGATGTTTTCGAAGAAATGATCGATTTCCCGCTGGCGGTGCGCATTGAGAAAGATGACATAGTCATTTTCCTGGTCAGAGCGCAACAGGGAGAGCAGCAGCTCCCGTGCATAGGTGCCTACACCGGAGAGATTTTTTTCCTGCAGCACCCGCGCATCAAAGAGGATTTTTTTTGGCATCAGTCGTGGTTTGAGCTATGAGCGTTGAGTTATGGGCTTCGAGCTTTGAGGTGAGAGCTATGGGCTATGAGCGTTGAGCAATGAGCATTGAGTCTCATGTCCCTAAGAGCCTGTTCATAATCTATGATAAAATGAAAAAGTAAAAAAATAAAAAAGGAGTTCAGATGGGCTATCCAAGCGACATAAGTCGACAGGAGTTTGAAAAAATTAGTCCCCTGCTCGAAGGAGCGAGGAAGAAAACAAAGCCAAGGACGTTGGATCTTTATGATGTTTTTAACGGGTTGCTGTATGTTGTGCGTACAGGCTGTCAGTGGCGAGCACTGCCAAAAGATTACCCAAAGTGGCGGAGCGTACATCAATATTTTTTGACCTGGAGTGAACAACCCAAAGAAGGAGGAGAGAGTATCCTGGAGGGGTGCTTAAAAAAAATTGGTTACCAACGAGCGTATCAAAAATGGCAGGAAGCCCTGCACGAGCATGGTTATAGTTGATGCACAGAGTGTAAAGAACACGGATACAGCCCAGATAAAGGGGTACGACGCAGGAAAGAAAGTGTCAGGGATCAAGCGACACATCGGAGTGGATACGAATGGCTTACCTCATGCGATCACGGTGACCGCGGCTAGCGTGACGGACAGGAACGGGGCGTTGGAACTGTTCAGGGAAAAGAAAGAAATCCTACTTTCAGTCAAAAAAGTGTTGGTAGATGGAGGCTATAGTGGAACGCCCTTTGCTGAGAAGGTACTTGAACTCATAGAAGCAGAAGTTGAGGTAGCGAAGAGGAACGAGTTGCATATGTTTGCAGTAATACCAAAACGTTGGGTTGTGGAGAGATCGTTTGCTTGGTTGGAAAAGTGCCGAAGACTATGGAAGAACTGCGAACGCCTGTTACTTTCAAGTATTGCGATGATTCAGATAGTCTTCATACGTATTTTACTGAAAAGATCATGAACAGGCTCTAAGC
>JAKQHK010000007.1 GCA_029573015.1 bacterium | reverse complement strand
GAAGTAGCCCAAGCCCTCACTGAAGTCAGTGAGATTCTGACCCGGTATAACGGTGGAACAATTAGTAAGCAGTTCATCCTTTCTGCCAGCCGAAGCGATCCCACGCCTCAGGCTCTCGCAACCGGACCAGACGCTTCTCTTGATCCAAATGCACAGGCGGGCATCACTCGTGAGGATGCGTTAGCGTTCCTGCAAGAACATATGAAAAGTGAAAGCACCCTCAAGCATTCACTAGCCGCAGAAGCAGCCTGCCGCGCTTATGCGATGAAGTACGGAGCCAACCCAGACCTCTGGGGCATCGCTGGCCTCCTGCACGATATTGCCTGGGAAGAAGATCCGGATACTCATCCAACCGTAGGAGCCGACTGGTGCCGCAAGAAAGGTATCAACGAACTCATCTGCCACGCTATCGAAGCGCATGCTCATGACGTCTCCGGCATTGCGTTCGATACTTTACTTGATAAGGTCCTTTTCACTTCCGAAGAACTAACCGGACTGATCTCGGCAGCGGCCATGATCCTGCCAAGCAAAAAAATTATCGATTTGCAGACTAAATCTGTTGTCAAAAAATTCAAAAATAAAAGTTTTGCTGCCAATGTCAACCGGGACACCATTAGCCAGTGCGAATCCCTGCTGGATATCAGCCTCGAAGATCATATAACCACTGTCCTTGGTGCCATGCAGTCAATCGCTTTGTAACCAGAACAAGGAACGATCTATGCCGCAAACGTCCCTGTTTCAGACCAGAGCAGTTAAAGCGCCGCTTTCTGAACGCATGCGCCCCAAAACGCTTGAAGGGGTTCTTGGTCAGGAACACCTGCTCGGAGCGGGAAAAATTCTGCGTACCCTGATTGAACATGACCAGATCAAGTCTCTCATATTCTGGGGACCTCCTGGCAGCGGGAAAACAACCATTGCTTATCTGATCGCGGAAAAAACCAAAGCACATTTCGTCAAATTCAGCGCGGTTGTGTCCGGCATCACCGAAGTGAAGAAGGTTATGCAGGAGGCAGAAAACAGACTCAAGGCCTACGATCAGCAGACTATCGTCTTCATCGATGAAATCCATCGCTTTAATAAAGCCCAGCAGGATGCCTTTCTCCCCTACGTAGAAAAGGGCGATATTATTCTGATCGGTGCTACCACCGAAAACCCCTCCTTCCATGTCATCAACGCTCTACTCTCCCGCTCCCGCGTCTTTGTCCTGAAAGCACTAAGTGTCGAAAGCATACAGCTCCTTTGCCAACAGGCGTTACACACTGAACTGGCAACGCAAGAAAACGGCAATACTGTAGAAGTATCTGATGCCCTGCTGGAACAGCTGGCGCATTTTTCCAACGGTGATGCACGCATCGCCCTCAATGCCCTCGAGCTGCTCTGCGACCACGTCCGCAGCAAAGGCAAACAGGTTGCCGAACAAAATGATCTGGAGGAAGCCCTGCAACATAAATCCCTGCAGTATGACAAAGCGGGCGAGGAACACTACAACCTTATCTCTGCCTTGCATAAATGCCTACGCGATAGCGATGCTGATGCTGCTCTCTACTGGCTCGGCCGCATGCTTGAATCAGGAGAAGATCCACTATATATAGCCAGACGTCTTATCCGCTTCGCATCTGAGGATATCGGGCTGGCAGATCCGCAGGCACTCGTCCAGGCAGTCGCTGCGCAGCAAGCGACGCATTTCATCGGCATGCCCGAATCGAACGTTATCCTTGCCCAGGCTGTTGCCTATCTGGCACGGGCGCCGAAAAGCAACGCCCTCTACCGGGCATATCAGCTGGTGCAGGAGGATGTCCGTACGACGATGAATGAACCCGTCCCGCTCGTCATCCGCAATGCCCCAACCAAGCTAATGAAGGAGCTGAATTACGGCAAGGGATACAAGTACGCACACGACTACCAGGATGCGAAGGTCGAGCAGGAACACCTGCCCAAACGGTTGAAGGGGAGGAAATATCTGCAGTATTCCATCCTGAATAAATAATCACCTAATAAAAGATTCGAAATGCATCTTGATCTGGAACCGATTACCGTCATCAGCCTGTTGGCAGGCATACCCCTCCTGCTCCTGGTCAATGGCGTACTCAATCTTACGGTTGCTGCAAAACTATCCCGCAACTGGCTGATCGGTTTCAGATATGTCCGCTCCTATCCGTCTGATCGGATCTTCCAGGAGACTAACCGCTACTACGGCATCGCTTCGCTTCTCAGTGCCCTCTACCTGATCCTGATCGGATTGTTCTTCTTCTCCCTGTATTACCTCACCGGCATTGCACGTGAATGGTGGATACTGGGCTACATGCTGGTCGCACTCGTAGAGGTCGCAGAGACTATAGGATCAACCAGTAGCTTTGCCAGAAAAATCATCGCTGACCCCAACATAGTCACCTCAGAGCTCTACGGATCGACCTTACGTGTCAAAACACGCATCTACCCGGTCTCACCGCTCCAGATCCTGATCAGCATCATGGCGGTCTCGTACCTGCTGTACAACTCAACCGTGAATCCGAGCATGCGTTTACAACTGCAGTCGTCCGACCAGGCATTCAGCTTGACGCTGGATAAAGAAGCTATCCTGCTATCTCTAGCTTTCTGCAACCTGCTGCTCTCCAGTCTGTCGCTTTTCCTGCAGCTGTCCATCGTGCGCTTCCAGTCCCTGCTCGATCTCGGCAGACTGAACCGCATCCAGGTAGCACACCTGCAGGTACAGCCGCATGCTGAAAGTTCCCTGGCAAAGATGGTCCAGCGTA
>JAKQHK010000006.1 GCA_029573015.1 bacterium | reverse complement strand
GTTCTGGTATTTGTTGGAGTACCGGTGATCGTTCTCGTAAGGGTAACGTACCCTTCAGGTGTTGATGTATTTGTATCCTGCCAAATGGCTGTTTGCGTGCGCTCATAAGATACTGATGTACTCGTTAAGTTATATGCTTGTTGGGTCTCGATACCATTTTGAGTGCTAGAGTAGGCAGTCTCGGTTTTTTCATAAATGTTAAGGGTATTGGTCTTGGTTGGAGTGTTTGTCTTTGTACTTGTGGATGTGCTGGTAGAAGTATACGTACGAGTAGTTGTCGGTGTCTTGCTTGGTAAAGGCGTTCGAACTGCTGTACGTGATGCCATTTGCGTGGCGGTTGGTTCCGGCAGCGTTTCTTCAGGCAGATACGCTTCCAGGTATCCTCCAATGTAGATCGTCCTTCCGCCGTCTTCTAGTTTTTCCACCAGTTTTCCATCCCCATCGTAGATGTACTGAATGGTTGTATTGCCAGCTGTGACCGCGCTTACCAATCGATTCTCCGCATCGTAGGTCAACATGTCGCCTTCGTGCTCTGTCATGTTCCCATTTTCATCATAACTGAAAAGCGTTAAGCTATCTATATCCGTCACAGCATGCAGGTGCTCCAAATCTGAATAACCATAAGTATTGCCGTTCTTCGTTGCCATGTTGCCCGTCAGATCATCATAGCTGTATGTCTCGTTATAGCTGCCTTGCCCGCTGGATGCTTCAGCTGAGGTCAGCCGATCGAGAGTGTCGTAGGCGAAGGATTGCATCTGCGGGTTGCCGTTAAGCCAATCCTCGATCGACGCGATGTTGCCGCTCGGCAGGTAGTTGTAAGCCAGGTCCTGCAGCAGAGCAGGGTCGGTGTTTGTTCCGCTTTGGATCAAAGCCAGCCGTCCTTGTGAATTGCCCGGTGTCCCGCTATTCTCCCATGGGTAATACTCGAAAGCGCTTTGCAGTAAACCGTTATTCAATTCCCTCAGCGTTAATCTGCCCGAGGCATCGTAGCTGCTTGCAGACACGTACTGCGCTTCGCCGCCTACCCCTTCAAGCGCTCCCTGCGGCTGGTAGATATAAGCCACCAGCTCACCGCTCTGGCCTGCGTTTCCTCCTGGATAGCGCATCCAGGCGATCTGATCTGCGGCATTGTATCCCCAGCCGGTAACGAAGGTTCCTGCGCCGGTGATCGTTCGGGTTTCACCCGCCATTCTCCCGCGGTTGTCATAATTCCATGTTGTCGATCCGCCGCCATCCGACATTCCCGTCCGCGCTCCGTAAAAACCATTGTCATAAGAATAACTGACCGTTGCCATTTCCGGGCAATTGCTATATGTTTTGCCCGTTAAACGGTTAAGCGCGTCATAGCTCAGGTTCGTGCTGCAGCCGCGGGCATCGCTCTGTGTGGACAGGTTGCCCAGTGCATCGTACGCATAGCTCCATTCGCCCATGTCCATATCATCCATTCCGGTTTTTCTGCCTGCCAGAATGAAGGATCTCCCGAGGGAATAAACATTAAGAATTGTTTCTTTTTTATCAATCGAATAGTTGCGCATGTTTTTTGCCATGAGTGATTTCGATGGCGATTGATGCCCCGATGTAACGAGATGCTGTGCGAATGCAGCATTCTTTAAGTGTAGGAAATTAAGTTGCCCGCCAATTAATTTCAAGCGCTAAAGGGATTCTTCAAGCCGCAAGGATAAAAAGGTTAAAATACATCCTTTCATCCTGTTATTTACTAGAATTATGATACAGTTTTGTATCAGGACGCAAGCCATGTCAACCATCGCTCCCCCCATCGAATCCCGCTCGCGCCAGTTCCTGCGCGGCGTGCAGGGCGTCCTGCCCATCCTGCTTGGCGTGCTGTTCGCCGGGCT
>JAKQHK010000003.1 GCA_029573015.1 bacterium | reverse complement strand
TCGCCTCGTTCTTGATGAAATCTAATCCATGCGGTACTTTATTCATGGGCGTGGGCTCCTGTAATGTTGGTCTAGACAATCACATTATAGGTGATCCCACGCTTATCTTTATATTAGCCAAGTAATGAAATGGTCTTGCTTCTACAGAATTCGACCATAAAAACACCCTCGTGATCATACCACACCAGATATAAAACACAAGGGTTATTGCCAGCACTTTCGTGTTTTGTTTGCGTCATGCGCTTATGGCGTATTTGCGGATAAAAGTCTTATTTCTCCTATGCACCATGGAGAAAATGCATGGTGTCTCCATCCTGAACCAGATATTCTTTGCCTTCTGTTCGTATCCAGCCCTTGTCTCGGGCTGTAACATAGGAGCCAGCTTCCACAAGCTTTTCCCAGCCGATGACTTCCGCACGGATAAATTTAGCTTCAAAATCAGTATGGATGACGCCCGCTGCCTGCGGAGCCTTGGCTCCCTTGCGGACCGTCCAGGCTTTAACCTCCTTATCTCCGGCTGTGAAATACGTAAGCAAACCAAGAAGTGCATACCCTGACTGAGCCAGACGAACCAGACCGGACTGGGTCAATCCGAGACTTGCAAGATATTCTGCAGCTTCGGCGGGCGCCAGCTCATTGAGCTCTGCCTCCACCCGGGCGCTGATCGGAATGACGGTGTCATTCTCCCGAAGGCCAGCTGCCTGGATAAATGATTTCACATCAAATGAGGCAATTTCTTCTTCCGAGACATTCACCACATACATAACCGGCTTGGCAGTCAGAAGGGAAAGTTCCTGCAGCACTCGCAGATCGCCCTCCTTCAGGGTATCAACGGCAAATTCCGGCTGTTCGCTTACGAGCTGGCCGGCATCAAGGATAGACTTGATCTTCCGACAAAGCTCCAGATCGCGCAGTTTATCCTTGTCCCCGGTACGGGCAAGCTTTTCTGTCCTTTCGATGCGCTTGCTCACCGTGCTCACATCTGCGAGAGCCAGTTCATATTTAATCGTTTCAATATCCCGTCTGGCATCGACGCTTCCCTCCACATGCACCACATTGGGATCGCCGAAATTACGTACCACATGGCAGATAGCATCTACCGCACGGATATGCCCGAGGAACTGGTTGCCCAGCCCTTCGCCCTCATGGGCATTGCGCACCAGTCCGGCGATATCCACAAACTCGATAGCAGCAGGTACGATCTTCTGGGGATGCACTACCTCAGCAAGTTTCGCCAGCCGTTCATCCGGTACTTCGACCACCCCGACATTGGGATCTATAGTACAGAATGGATAATTGGATGCCTCAGCCTGCAAACGAGTCAAAGCGTTAAACAACGTAGACTTGCCGACATTCGGCAGACCAACGATACCGACAGAAACGCCCATGGATTCCGTACCCCCTTAATAAATGATCATAAAAACCAACGCTATAAGCCAGTCGTACCATAACATGCAGGCCTAGCCCACGCAACCGCCTGCCTGAGAACCTAATGCTTGGCATCGACCCGGTAGCGCAGCTGCAGGATGCCGTTCTTTATCGCTTTACTGGATACGAATTTCAAAGATATGCTTTCCGCGAGTCGATCGATGAGAGGTATCCCACCACCCAGCAGCACCGGCTCGATATTGAGGATCAGTTCATCCACGAGCCCTGCCGACAGAAAAGCACCATTGGTGCTGCTGCCACCGGAAACCAGCGCTGTTTCGATACCGCCTGCCGACAGGAACGCGAGGGCATTCTCCGGTGTCGAAACTGCGGTAAACCCCGGAGCAGACTGATAGTGTTTCCGCCTCGTTAAAACGATTTTAGCAGCATTGGTGAATTCTGCAGACAGATAAGATTCATCCCAGTTTTGAACTGCTTCACAGGTACGCCGCCCCCAGATCAGAGAGCCATTCTCCCTAACAAGGGAAGTCAGCGTCAGCCAGTTGTCATGTGAAAGGAAATCCTCCCCACCCTGCACATCCGCAATATACCCGTCAAGCGACATAGCCATGAACATACTGACATGCATTCCTTACTCCTGCGCTAATGAATCACCTATCAGTTGAAGCAGCGAAAACACCTCAGCAAGCGTTTCTACCCGCACACAGCGCGCCCGCCATGCTCCTGCCTGCGGGATGCCTTTGATATAGGCAACCAGATGCTTGCGCGCTTCGCGCATCCCGCGTTCCTCTCCTTTCATGCGTACCAGATACTCGCAATGCTGCCGGGCAATACTGAGACGATCTTTGGCAGTAATATCCCCTGCGGTAGTTGATCGTCCGGATACGGCTTTAACGATTTGTGTAAAGATCCAGGGCTTGCCCATGGCAGCCCGGCCGACCATGACTCCAGCGCACCGCGTCTGATCGATCATGCGCCAGGCGCTCTCTCCGTCAACAACATCACCATTGCCGATCACCGGGATGGAAACTGCCTCGACCGTCTGCCGGATGATATCCCAGTCAGCCCGCCCCCGAAACCCCTGCTGTTTGGTACGGGCATGCACAGTCAAAAAATCAGCTCCCGCTGTTTCCATAACTGCAGCGAACCGGGGCGCTGTAACGCTATCCCAGCCGGCGCGCATTTTAACCGAAACTGTCATATCGGTAGCTCCAATTTCTGCCAATCCTGCTTTAACTGCCTGAACCATTTCCCGCGCCAGACCTTCATCGCGCATGAGGCTGCAACCATGAAAAGAATTAATTACCTTGCGGGCAGGACAACCCATGTTGATATCTATCCCGGCATAGCCGAGTCTGCCAAGCAAGCAGGCGGCCGCATACGCATCCTCCGGCACTTTGCCAAATATCTGGACGACAAGCGGTTGTTCAACACTGGTATAGCGCAGCAGATTGATCTCTGCCGGAATCCGTCCATGGAACTGCGGCAGGATTTCTGCATAGGTACTGTCACAAAACACAGTAGCTGCTCGTTCTTCATCACCCGGTACTACCGCAAGCAACTGCTCCATTTTGGACTGTTTGTACTTCAAGCCGGTGGCGCTGACCATTTCTGTCCAGAGCACCTGGGCATGATGATCCCGGCACAGCTGGCGGAAAGCGCTGTCTGTGTAACCGGCTAGAGGTGCCATGGCGACGAATGGTCTTCCTGCCTGCCCGGTCTGAAGCAGATCCCGAAGTGAGTGTGTCATAGATTGATAGTACTAAGTATCCTGCCCTATCCTAATGAATATTTTCTCAATTGACAAACAGATGCATACCTTCTAGACTGCGTGCTGTAACGCTTTAGCGCGAAAAAGCGTACCGAGTTTAAATATTACATCAAAGGCATACATGGCCAACATCTGGTGTCAGAATTGCGTCCACTGCCAGGAGGGTAACAATCCCAAATATCCTAATTACCACTGGTACTGCGATCTGGACGGGTACGGTGAAGTGTGGAACAAAGCCTGCAAGGATGACAAGGAGGGCAAATTCTACAAGGAACAGATGAAACGTTATGGCAACAAATTTTATATCGATGACGGCTATCTCTACTTCTGCGCTGAAATTGACTACGATCTCCCCTACCGGGTCAATGATGCTGAAGACGACCGACCCTGCGTGGTTTTTCTCAAAGCAATCTATGGCGATGATTATGATGGCTATGATTCATAATTCAAGGAGCATCCATGTCACAGGATGATATTAATTGTTTTAACTGCAAATATTCCCGGGTTGACCGGAGGTACGGTCCGTTTTACTGTGAAGTCAAAGTCACCTCCCAGAATGACGAGCAGGGCACCGCGTTGCTCACAGCTGAGGGGCTGGACTGCACCGTATCACACGGTCTCGTGTACATGCATATCAACGGCGATTCCTTGCCTTGGGGAAACAAGCTCCCCTGTGTTATCCTTGATTCTTCCGGAAAAGGCTCTTTCATTGATAAAGGGAGATAAGCGTGCGACCGAATGAAAAATGGCATACCCGGGAGGTCGAGCAGCTGGCAAAGGCATTCCTGACTATGAAAAATGCCAACGAAACAGCCAGATTCCTGCGGGATCTGTTGACGATCAAGGAAATTCAGACTTTTGCCCAGCGCTGGCAGGTCGCCTGCCTGCTTGATTCAGGAAAAAGTTTCAAGGAAATTGAAAAAATCAGCGGTGCCAGCTCGGCGACCATAACCAGAGTCAACCAGTATCTGCACTATGGCGAAGACGGGTACCAGACAGCGCTGCAACGGATCAAAGCATCCAAGAAATCATAACTATCCTCATGTAAGGAGTGAAAGAGACATGATCGAACCCCGCATACTCAAAGGCTTTCGTGATTTTCATCCAGAGCAGGCAATCGCTCGTCAGTATGTGATCAGCAAAATTAGAAATACCTTTGAATCTTTCGGCTTTGATCCGATAGAAACACCGGCGATCGAGTATCTGGAAACATTCCAAGGAAATATCGGTGAGGATGAAAAACTGTTTTATAAGTTTGAGGACTACGGAGGACGAGAAGTAGCACTCCGCTATGATCAAACGGTTCCTACGTGCAGATTCGTCGCCCAGTACCAAGGGACGCTGACCATGCCCTGGAAACGCTACCAGATTCAAAATGTATGGCGTGCTGATAAACCGCAAAAAGGCAGATATCGCGAATTCACCCAGTGCGATCTCGATATCTTTGGTCTGGAAACCGCAGCCGCCGATGCAGAAGCCATCGCAACTTGTCTCGCTTTCTATGACTCCATGGGATTTAAAGACTATACCGTAAAAATCAGCGACCGGGCGCTCTATGCCGGCATTGATTATCCAGTCATTGCTGCCATCGACAAACTCGACAAAATCGGCGTACAGGGAGTTGTCGAAGAAATAGTCAGCAAAGGATATGCGAAAAAAGAAGCTGAACGAATCATCAACAAAATATTCAATCTCAAGCCAAACGATACAATCAAACAGATTTTTTCCTATTTGCATGCCATGGGATTCCCCAAGGAAACGTATGTATTTGATAATACAATGGCACGCTCCTTCAGTTATTCCACTGGACCGATCTGGGAAGTAAATATAGCCAAATATACGGTCGGATCAGTCCTCGGGGGAGAACGCTATGACAAACTCGTCGGACGCTTCAGTAAAAAAGACATACCAGGTACCGGTTACGGACTCGGCTTCGACCGCACTGTGGAAGCAGCCGTGCAGTTCGGGCTCGTCCCGGCAGTAAAAACGGTTGCCCAGGTACTCATGACCATCTTCGAACCGAGCATGCTGGCTGATTCGTTGGCGCTCGCGCAGGAGCTACGGAAAACCGGCTTGAATGTTGACACATATACCGACCCGGAAGCGAAACTGAAGAAACAGCTGGGGTATGGGGATAAAAAAGGCATCCCGCTCGCGATCATTCTCGGTCCGGAGGAAAAAAAAGCAGGTATTACCGTCATCAAGAATCTGCGCACCGGAACGCAGGAAAGCATACCTGCCACAAAAGCTGCCGAACGACTGAAACAGCTTCTCGCTGGTTGACTACAACAGTTCCGTCTCACGACTGATCGGCTGTTGACCAACCGATAGAGTGCGGTGATATCATAGGACTGTCACTGG
>JAKQHK010000127.1 GCA_029573015.1 bacterium | reverse complement strand
GGCTCGCGAGACCTCTACTTCATGGGCAGCGGTTACATTGGCATCAACACGCTCGCCCCGAGCTATCCGCTTGATGTCAATGGGACGCTCCGGGCTGCAGGATTCCGTATGCCAACCGGTGCACAGGCGGGCTATGCCCTGATCAGCGATGCGAACGGTAATGCGAGCTGGAACGATACTTCTGCAACCGCCGGTCCGTGGACCTTGAGCGGCTCACTGCTCTATCCGGACAGTACCAGCTATAATGTCGGCATTGGAACAGCAAACCCTGCCTACCGGCTGGATGTCAATGGTACCCTGCGGGCAACCGGCTTCCGGCTTTCTACCGGTGCTCAGAATGGCTACATGTTAACAAGCGATGCCAGCGGCAATGCCAGCTGGAATGATACTTCTGCAACCGCTGGACCGTGGACGCTCAGCGGAACCATGCTCTATCCGGATAGCACTGACGCTGCTGTAGGTATCGGCACCAACACTCCTGCATACACATTAGATGTGGCAGGCAGTTTCAATATCAGGGATGCATCTGACCACGATACCGTGCATGTGGATGAAAACGGAGTGGTAACCCTTCTGCAAAGCGGTACATACCCGCTCACATCGACGGAGTACAAACTGCTCGTGGATGGCAATCTGCTACTGACCGAAGGAAGCAAACTCACAATCGGAGCGCCATATGAAATCTTCGGAGACGGGGGAGATCTTTATATCGCCGGCGGGGATGCGCGAAAATATATGATCATGTGGGGCAATTATGAAGGAGGCGATCTCTATCTCGATGGTGGTATGGGTAAAGGCGGTCCTAATGGGAATATATTGATTGGCACTAACTACGGTCTGGTCGGTATCGGTACGACAACCCCGCAAAATTATCTTGATGTCGCAGGCAGTAGCGCGATTGGAGCATCATTTGCCGGAACCTACATAGCACCAATTAACGGACTGATCGTGGAAGGAAATGTAGGCATCGGAACTGCAACCCCAATGTATCTGCTCGATGTAGCTGGAGACACGCTCATCTCCGAACAACTTGCGCTCAATGGGGCTGATATTGATAACAGCTATGCGCTGAATATCAATCTGGATGCAGAAGATACTACCAAGCACGGTCTACACATCGAGGGCACGCTTATCGGCACCCCGGGCGATGGAGACCAACTTGTGGGTATTTTTACTGATTTGACTGACGCCCAGGAAAACGTCGATGAAGGTGGCGGCTTGCCCGGAATGTCAGTTTACGGAATGTATAATGTTATCAGCAGCACATCCAATCCTCCTCCGCTGACTTTGCCCGCAAGCCATGATCTTTATGGTATCTACACAGAACTGAATCCGCAATCACCCTATGATTTTGGGTATGGTGAAACAATCACTCTCGGTGCATCAGCTGTCAGTGGTACGGTATATGGTTTGTATGTTGATTTATACTCTAACAGCACTATCACAACCTGGTCCTTCTACTCTCCTGACACGGGCAATTCTGATGGTGATGGTGTTAATGATGCTTTCTTCGGAGACAATATATTTATCGGACAGGAAACAGCGGTCAACGGTTTGATTGCTAATGGTGATGATCTCTCAGTCCTTGGTGATGTAGGAATCGGTGCGAATGCGATCATCTGGGGAACACTCGGCATCGGAACATCCAGCCCGACTGATACCGTTGATATTGCCGGTAGTTTAAAAATTGGATCGGCATTTGCAGGAGGGCTGGTCACGGCGCCTGAAAACGGTTTACTTGTTGAGGGCGACCTCATGGTTAGCGAAGCTATTGGTAGCCTGGGTGATTTATATCTGAGTGCCGGCCAAACAATGGATTGGAGCGGCAGAAAAAACGGAGGTACAATTTATATAACAGCTGGAGATGGCTGGTATACAGAGACACCACCATTTGGCTATCCCGGCGATATCTCCATCTCCCCCGGGTATGGATTTGGAGTGGGAACTGTGTACCTTGCCCCCTATCAAGGGACGGTCTCGATAGGAAGTTACGATGAAAATGACTACGCCTCTCTCACCATTGTTGGGAGGGGAGCTGACAACACCTCCGCCTCACTTGATATCAAAAATACCAGCTCCAACCAAATACTGTATGTTCGAGACGATGGAAATATCGGCATCGGCACCACGGCCCCGCAAAACAAGCTCGATGTGGAAGGCGGCGTTGCGATCGGGGCGACGTATTCAGGAACAAGCACAGCCCCGGCTAATGGATTAATTATAGAAGGAAACACAGGTATTGGTACGGATGCTCCTGCCGTCAAACTGCACATCAATAATGATGGGGCTATTCTAGCGCAAGGTACATATGGCGCCGGCTGGACAGAGTTGGATCTGGGAAGCGGTACACGCTTGTTCTGGTATCCCCGCAAAGCTGCCTTCCGTTCGGGATATGTCAGTACTACCCAATGGAATAATGCCAATATCGGTAATTATTCTGTATCATTCGGAAAAAATAATATTGCGAGCGGCGAATCATCTGTTACCTATGGCGAAGATAATACTGCAAGCGCTTATGGAACAATGGCGTGGGGATATGGCAATCAAACAAGTGATGATTTTGCGACCGCCTGGGGTGAAGCCAGCATAGCGTCCGGAAGATATGCGACCGCCTGGGGTCCGGGCAATAGCGCAACTGGATATAATGCAACTTCCTGGGGTGAAGCAACTACCGCATCAGGAGCGCGAACGACCGTCTGGGGGTATTGGAATACAGCCTCCGGTCAGGATGCAACAGCTTTTGGATATGGCACACAGGCGAATAGCTACCTGAGTACAGCTCTCGGCCGGTTTAATACAGGTGGAGGCTCTGATTCTTCCTGGGTACTTACGGATCCATTATTGGAAATCGGCATAGGACCTGACGAAGATAATCGAGAAAATGCTGTTACGCTCTTAAAAAACGGTAATCTCGGTATCGGCACCTCTGATCCTAATGCCCTGCTCGATCTGGTCGGCGGTGATCTCTACCTAGAATCGGGCCAGAAGCTGGTGCTGGACAGTGATGATGGTGCTGATAGCTATATGAGTCATGATGGAACCAATGACCGCCTGAGCTTCTTCGTGGATACTACTGAAATGTTCCGCATGGATACTGGCGGCAATGAAAGCAATGGTTCCATCGCTACCTCCCTCTCTGACCTGGCGGAAGCCTACCCGACCTATGATGCCACTCTCACCAGTGGAGATGTGGTTATGATTGATCCGGATCAAAAAGATACAAAAGGCAAGACGACTTCAACGTTGGTTAAAAAAGCTACGAGCGATAATCGTGAAAATACTATCGGGGTGGTCTCTACCTCTCCTGGCTTTATCCTGGGCAGCGGCTCCTTTGCCTCGGAATTCTGCGAAAAAGTGAAAATCCAGGGAGTGAATAAAATAGTCGCAGACTATGAAATAGAACTCAAAGCAAACCCTGAAAAACTGGGGGATAACGATACGACCACGGTTGACAGCGATCTGCAGGACAAGGTGAAAGCCAAACGGGAAGCAGCTGAATCATGTACTGCTCCCCAGAAAGTACTTGTTGCTCTCGCCGGCCGAGTACCGGTCAATATCGACTTATCTGCAGGTGTTATCAATCCCGGCGATCCGCTCGTTATCTCGCCCAATAGCGGTAAAGCAACCAGGGCGGTAACCAGCGGCATGATTGTGGGGCGGGCTCTGGAACGAGTTACAGCTGCGGAATACAAAAAAGGGAAAACGAGCATCATGGCGATAATCCAGGTGAGCTGGTGGGACCCGGGTCAAGAGCTTCCTGAACCGATACCTGAACCTGATCCAGCAGTCCCAGATCCTTTCACTGTCGAAGAGATAGACAGACTGGTAGTGAAAAAAGATCTGATCATTCTGCAAAACACCACCACCGGATCAGCTACTGTCCTAGAACAGCTCAGTATTGGTAATACTCTTTTCATCGGTCTACACAGCATCTCGTCAGCGGGAGTCCTGCAGTTGCAGCCCAATGCCGAGGGCGCCATCGAGCTCGAAGCAGGCAAAGTTATCATCTCAACCGAAGGTGACATCACCGCTGCCGGCGATATCAAGGCCAATGACCTGACGGTCAATACCATCAGCGCCTCCAATGACAGCCGCGGCCGCCTGGTGATCAAGCCGGGAGAAACGGAGATTGCAGCTATAGCCAGCTGGCCGACAGCTCCCATGACGGTGCAAATCACCCCCACCTGGGAGACGAATTTCTGGATTACTGATATTACTGACAGCGGGTTTATCATCCACTTTTCTACTCCGCCGGAAGCCGAAAGCGACATCCACTGGCTCGCTATCTGGTAAATATCGGAGTAATGGTTCGCAGCGTGCACGCTTTTCAAGATTGTAAAAAAAGATGATTGCAGGTATAGTCTTCGCGTTCTAAAAAAAAGGAACTGCATGAAGCCCGTAATCATCGACGCAGTCTGTTCTGTGGCGCGACATGTACCGATCAAGCTTGACAAGCTTGAACTCAGCGGAACGATTCCGGCTGTGGAAGGCACCGTCATCGCAGCCAGGATCAGCAACGACAAAAAGATCTACAATAGGCTCGAAACCCCGAACGGCAGACAAATCCGAATGCAGAAAGGAAAAAAATACCTGCTTGTACTCGGAAATCGTGCGGCTATAGACGGTTTTGTGGGGCATGTGCCTGAAAGGGTCGCTGTCGGCGATATGCTGCAAATCCTCAATCTTGGCGGCCTGTGCGGCATCTGCCGGGGAGGAACCAAGCGCTATGTCGGCAACCCATTCAATGTCAAAGTGCTCGGTTCTGTCATGCTTAACGGCAAACCAGCCAATATCGCCGACTATGCTCCGGTGCAGGCTGCTCCACAGGTAACTACGCAAAAAAAACTCATTCTGGTTTTCGGCACCTCGATGAATTCCGGCAAGACGCATGCTGCCTGTCAGGTCATCGAATCTCTCACGCATGCCGGCAAAAAAGTAGCTGCTGCCAAGGTTACCGGTGCCGGCTGCCTCAAGGATACGCTTCGCATGCACCGGCACGGTGCGCTGCACACCCGCGATCTTGTCGATACCGGACTGGCTTCAACCCTTACCAAAAAAGATACGCTCCACGCTGCTATGGGTCTGATCAACGACCTGTCGGTAACCGACTGTGAATACATCGTCATCGAAGCAGGAGACGGGATCATCGGCAATTACCATGGAAATCAAGTGATCTATGCACCGGAATTTCAACGCAAAACTGTTCTCGCTATCGGTTGTGCCCATGACCTGACAGGCGTCTGGGGATTGCGACAATTATCCGAAAAACACGCATTCCGGCTTGACCTCATCTCAGGACCAGTTACGGACAATATTTCCGGTACCGAGTATATTGAAGATAAATGGCAACTGCCCACGGCAAATGCCAAAAGCAATATTACCCATTTCCGGGCGCAGATTCGCTCGTTGCTTAAAATGTAACCTGTCGTGCAGAGCATTTTGCAGCCCCGTGGTTCTATAGTATGATGACACAGCATCATTACCTATGGAGCCTTTTTTTATGAAAATCCGCACAACCGTAGCAGTAGCTGGTCTGCTATTTCTGCTAACCGCCTGCACCAGCTCCAATGATACGGGCAATCAGGGACTGAACAGGCAGCTGGTTCAGGATGAGCAGCAGCAGGAACAGGCTGAAACCCTGACTGACCCGCAAGCCAATACAACTATGCCACAACTTGAATCTTCTAATACAAAGGAACAGACCATGGATGGCGCAACATTTCTGGCAGAAAATGCTAAAAAGGAGGGAGTCGTTGTTCTCGACAGCGGCCTCCAGTACAAAGTGCTGACCGCTGGCACCGGACCAAAGCCTGGAGCAACTGCCACCGTGACAACTCACTACGAAGGAACACTTATTAACGGCACTGTGTTTGACAGCTCCTACCGCCGGGGCGAACCCATATCCTTCCCAGTAAACGGCGTCATCCGCGGCTGGCAGGAAGCGCTGCAGCTTATGCCGGTCGGCTCGACTTGGATGCTCTACATACCATCTGAGCTCGCCTACGGCTCCCGCGGGGCTCCGCCATCCATCGGTCCGGATGAAACGCTCATTTTCAAGGTTGAGCTTATAGCTATCAATGAATAGTCATTAGTCTCAAGTCTCAAGTCTCAAGTCTCAAGTCTGATCCCTGTATCCTTTGTCCGGAGGTTCCCATGCTCGACTTCGTATTTCACAATCCCACCAAGCTCATCTTCGGCCGTACTGCCATGGAGCAGATCGCGGAAAACATCAAGCCATACGGCAATAAAGTCCTGCTGACCTATGGCGGCGGTAGCATCAAGCACAACGGTGTCTATGATAAAGTCAAAAAGCAATTAGCTGGCTTCGAGGTCGCTGAATTCGGGGGCATAGAGCCCAATCCCCGGGTAGAAACCCTGCGGGAAGCCATCAAGCTCGGTAAAGAATTTCAGCCCGATATCGTACTTGCAGTCGGCGGCGGCAGCACGCTTGACGGGTCCAAGCTGATTATCGCCGGCATTCCCTATGCTGGCGATCCCTGGGACATTGTCGTCGGCAAGGCGCAAATAGAAAAAACTATTCCCCTTGCTACAGTTCTCACCATGTCCGCCACCGGCAGCGAGATGAACGGCGGAGCAGTGATCACTAATTGGACTGAAAATCGCAAACAGGCCTTCGTACGCCGAGAGAGCTATCCGCGCTTTTCCATCTGTGATCCGCAGAATACCTTTTCCCTGCCGGCTGACCAGACCGCTTTTGGAGCTGTCGACATCTGCGCCCATGTGTTCGAACAATACCTCAACACAACCTACGACGCGCCCCTGCAGGATCGCATTAGCGAAGGTATTATCCAGACAGTGATCGAAAACGCACCCATCGCTATCCGCGAACCGGAAAACTATTCAGCACGCGCCAACCTCATGCTCTCCTCCACCCTCGCGCTGAATAACCTGATCGGCTCCGGGGTCAGCTCGGACTGGGCATCCCATCGCATCGAGCATGAGCTAAGCGCTTTCTATGACATTCCCCACGGTGCCGGTCTGGCTATGGTCTTCCCCCGGCTCATGGAAGTGACTCATAAAGACAAACTGCCCAAGTATGTCCAGTACGGCAAACGCCTCTTCGGTTTGACCGGCAGTGACGAAGAAGTTGCTGCTCAGGCCATCAAGTCAACCTTTAATTTCTTCGAATCGCTTGGTATCAAAATGCATTTACAAGACTGGGGCATTACTGATGAACATTTTAGCACCATGGTCGAACGGCTTGCTGGCAAGGTCGGAGAACGACCGCTTACCGCAGACGAAGTCAAGACAATTCTCGAAAAATGCTTGTAAATTGATCAAACAATCAATCCGTTACATATGACAAGACAGGTTCAACAGACCTGTCTTTTTTATAAAAACTATTTGAAATAAATGTAAATATATGTATACTATCAATGAAAATATGATAAAATGTTAAAATTAAAGGGGTACTTATGCCAGAAGAAATTCTAGATCTGGACAAAACCCGTCAGCAGATCAGCAACACACTGGATCAATTTGTTCCCGAACCGGGCAGTGAAGCTGAAACAGCTGCTGTCAATCTGACTGCCCGTGACCATCTGGAAAACCTCCAGCACCCGGAAGCAGACCAGCAGGTTATCCGTGAAGCATTCACTGATGTCAACATCACCAGTCTGGAGCTCGCCCATGCCATGAAGCTGGAAGTCTACGATGAGCTGCACCGGGTGGAAGCACAGCTCCAGAAGCACGTCCGCCAGCAGGACACGCTGAAAGTCATGGAGCTTATGCGCCGTTATGCCAATCTGAAATATTTTTACCGGGAGCTGCTGGCAAAGACAAGCCGTGAGCTTGCCCACGAAACAGCTCCCCTGCCTGTTGATATCGAAGCGAGCATCACCGCCTTGCGCGATCATTTTCAGCAGGAGCTGACCACCCTGCAAAATCAGCTCAAAGAGCCAGGTATTTCGGTAGAAACTATCCTTGACCTGAGCACCCGCCTGCAGGCAGCAGCCTTAAGATTCGAAGATGCAGATCGCTTGTTATCCGACCCTGCACTCACAGCAGATGAACCATCGTATGAACTGAGCCATCTGTACTGCGACCTGCTCGCTGACATCCCGCCAGAAGAACGGGCTGCCTTTGCAGCCTGCCAGTTGAATACACCGAGTGCCAGTCGCGAAGAGATCCGCAAACAGGCACGCGATACGCTGCGCGACATCGGTCTCTATCTCACGCCTGTACCTGCTGAACGTTCGCTCATCACAACTCAGGACGGCATAACCGGCGCGACTGAATCACTTGCTGACCTTGCCAAACGGGAAACTGAACAATCTATATTAGACGCACAACTAAGCCAACTTGACACCGATATCGAAGTTTTTGCCCGGCAATCTGCAGAATATGTGTACCATCCGGAAGTTGAACGACAGCAGTTAGAGGCAGAAGCACGGGTAGCGCAAACCGAATTAGGCTACCTCGCGCTCGGCGCTATCGCCAAAGGCATCCTCGGCTTTGTCCGCAATGCGACTGACTCGGATGAGCAGCGCGTCGTTGAGTTTACGAATGCCGCGTTCGCTGCATTTGATCCTGCCTTTGAGCAGTTGATCGATCCGCTCGCTCGCACAGCCGAACGTACAGAAGCAGCAGACCAGCTTAAAGCTGAAGTTCGACAACATTATGAAAAAATATTTCAAGAAGTCGCCAGCTTGCTTAACGAAGGCATTACCACCGGTATTCAGGCTGCCTTCGGTATATCAGGGCTGGTCGGCGCGCTAGCGACTGAAAACCCCATGGCGATCGTGACGGGCA
>JAKQHK010000123.1 GCA_029573015.1 bacterium | reverse complement strand
ACTCCCAGGGAAACTCGCTCGGTTCGCATTCCCAGCTGCTCCAGCCGTCGATGCCCTGTGCCTGCGCTTCCGCTTCGGTCATTTTTTGAATCATAATTGTGGACATGGATAACCTTTCTGTAATTAAAGGGTCTTTCATATGTAACGAGCAATAATTAAATACCATCATCCTGCTCTATCTCGTATCTCCTAATCGAACGGCACACCAGCGGTCGTATCCACACACCCATTGGGCATTACATATCTCATACAAGCTACGTTCGATACACGAGCAGCAGACTCAGAAATATAACCGCCGCTACTGTAAGCTTGTGCAGTATCTGCTTTTGCTCCTTAAAGAGCATGATGCCGGCAATGACCGTGATCGCGGTTCCGGCATAACTCAGCAGCAGCATCTGTGACACCTGACCACCGACAACATATGCCTGCAAATAGAGCAAAGCACTTGCCAGCAGCAACAAGCCCAAAGCAAATAAGACCACTGCCTGTCTCCCCCGCATCACATCACGCACCTGGCGCAGTGACACGCTGCCGATGGCAGCGATCGCAACAGCATTGGCGGTTATGCCGACCATAGTGAAATGCAATAACGGCAGACGCAACACGAGAAATTTGTCTGAAAACCCGCCGATTGTAAAAATAATAACCGCCCCCAGGGCCATCGTGTGTCCGAACCGCCAGTGTATGCGGTGCTTTTCATGGGTATACAGGGAAGCGATCGCGCTGAAGCTCGCAACCCCGGCAATAATTTTGAGCAGCGTCGGCGGCTCAGAAAAAAAAGTGCCCATGCCCACGGCGATGAACGGCTGCGTTGCCATAATCAGCACGACTTCTGATAAATCAGCACGCTTTAAGGCCTGGTAGTAGAGCAGATTGGCGATACTGAAGGCAAAAACATTGAGGATGAAGACGAATACGATGCCACTTGTCAGCTGAATGTCAGCGAAACTGTTTCCGCTCGCGAAAAAGTAGATCCAAAGCACTATCGCGGTAATTACTCGATAGACAATCAGCAGGACTCCCGGCTCTACTGCACGGGATGCCAGAAGCTTTTTGGACCCGACGGTATTACATGCATTGAGCAATATGGCAACCAACGCCAGCCAGAACCAGTTCACGCTATCCCCGCATTACACAGGTTAAACCAGCGGATATCGACCGGATATCAGCAGCAACAACAGTGCTGTGCTATTTCTTCAGTATATCAGCTACAGACTTCAAATCCTTAGGCCAGAAGGCGGCACCGAGGGCAGCTATCCGGATAGCCAAATCGACAATCTTGGACTCAGCTACCATAGTGCTGATATCGCTGTTAATCGGGTAGCGGCTGAGCATGATCGCCACGAGACCCACGACGATCAATCCCTGAGCCAGCCCGAGTAGTAATCCACCGCCACGTTTCACGATACTGATGATGGGCAGGCTGGCGAGAATATTGACGAAAAACAGAGCGAAGTTTCCAACCAAAACAATTACTCCGAATACGATCCAGAAAAGCAGGTTATGCACCCAGTTGATTTTAACGACTTCCTCCAGGACGTTCATGTTTTCAGTCATTCGTGTCGCCAGTGCTTCGCTCAACGGACCGGAAAGCCAGGCAGCGACCACGAGCAGGATGAGACCTCCGATCATGTGGATCAATCCGCGCCACCAGCCCCAAAGAGCGAAAAAGACAATAATGCCGATGAATACCAGATCCAGTGAACTCATGGTTCTCTCTCCGCTAAGGATGGACATGCGACATCATACCTTATCCCTTTTACAAACAGCAAGCGATTCAACCACAGGATGTGACCGATCAGCTTACGATTGCCGACGGGTAAATATGATACTCCCGGTGAATACCGTAATCGGAATAGCGATGACCAGACCGATACTGCCGGCGATGGCCCGCATGATCTCGGTAGCGATGAAATCCAGATTGAGTATCTGCTGGATAGGGAGATCCCTTGCCAGAAAGAGCAAAGTGGTGGGCAGGGCAGCTCCGATATATGCAAGCACAAGCGTGTCGATCATGCTGCCCAAGATGTCCCTGCCGACATTCATGCCGCTGTGGATCAATCTTTTCCGGGAAATGCGCGTATCTGCCGCGCTGATCTCCTGCATCGAGGATGCAATGGAGATGGCCACGTCATTGACTGCTCCCAGGGCGCTGATCAGCACGCCGGCGAAAAGAATACCCCGGTAGTTAAATCCCTCTCCCAGCTCTGACAGGAGCAGGAACGAATCCTCATCCTCGATACCGGTCAGATGGATGAATTCACCGAATAACATGGCCATAAACAGGGCACAGAGACAGCCTCCCAGAATACCAATCAAGGCAACTGCGCTTTTCCTCGAAAAACCCAAAGTAACGGGGATCACGATCAGGGAGACGATCACTGTATAGAAAAGCGTTGCCGCAAGCGGATCCCTGCCATCCAGCACCGCCGGCAGCAGGAAGGCATAAATGCCCACGATGCTCAAGACAAGACCGAATAGGGCCCGCATCGTCTTGCGTCCGCCCACGAGTACGGCTGCCAGTATGAACACGAGGGTGAATGCATATATTGCGTTCCGACGCACGAAGCCGCTGATCTGATATACCTGCTCCCCGTCTGCAGTGGTTGTCACATGCAGGGTAACGCTATCGCCGGCTTTTACCCGCATGCTTTCGTTGTAGGCTGTATGTTCGAACTGCAGTTCCTGTCCTTGAGATTCTCCCGCTGTGAAGCGTATTTTTAAAACCTGTATCGTGATATCCCCCTCCGGACCAAATGCGCCCATTGATGACAAATCGGGTTTTGATTCACTGATGATTTCTATAATTTTTGCTTCAGCATAAGTAGCTGCCGGAGCAGCTTCCCCCTCATCCGCATCAGTTTCCGGCAAGTCCGTCCCCGGCAGGATGACATCCTCTGCGGTATATTCAATAATTATCGGTTCGGCATCGTCCGCTGCTGCGACAAACGGTACAGCAAACAGGAGGGACAGGCACACAACGGCGAACAGCGCCGCTCTCATAAAAAATCCTGCTGGTCTCATACACTTCTCCTATAATCCTATCTCCCCGGCAATCTCCTGCATGGCCTTGAGTCCGATATCGATAAGCTGCTCCTGGGTCATACCGGTATTTTCTATATCCGCGATAAATTCACGATTTACCTTACGGGCAAAATCCTTCTTTTTCAGCTTTTTGACTACAGAATCAATCTGCACTGTGGCTAGCTTTTTGTCCGGCTGCACGAGCGCGCAGGCAACTAGAAAACCAGTCAGATTCTCGGCAGCTGCGAGCGCATAATCCAGACGGGACTCCCGCTTCACCCCGAGAAATCCGAGATTTTCACAATGCGCTCTAATCGCCTGCAGCATTTCTGCAGGTGCATCTTCGCCAGCGAGCATCTCACAGGTTCGCTTCCCATGCATATCATAATCGGTTCCGATCTCGTCCATATCCAAATCATGCAAAAGACCAGTCAGCCCCCAAAGCTCTTCATCCTCGCTAAAATGCCCGGCAAGGGCTCGCATGACTACCTCGGTTTCGCGCACATGCCATTTGAGATAATCTGTTTTCAAATACGTATTAACCAATTCCCTCGCTCGTGTTTCACTGATCGCCATAGTTAGCACTCCTATTGTTGATAAACACAAAATGTACCGTATCACCTATTGTACCGCTTGACAATGCATCAGCCCAGATGTGTCAGAATCATCTGAGGATTCCCCGTGATAACAACGATGCTCTCAGGCACCCTGAACCCTAGTTGTTTATACCAGCTAAGAGGAAAACCGCCGGCAAACGTCAGAGAATCAAATGCGACGATCTCATAGCGCTGATATGCTTCGCTCATAAGCATTTTAAACAACTGGCGTCCGATGCCCTGTTGTTGCCAATCCGGTGCTACAAAAAACTCGCCATCTACCAGATGATTGCCGTCCCACCAGGGCTTGATCGCAGCGCAAATTGCTCCTGCCACCACGCCATCAAGCTCGGCAAGGAAAAACAGGTCAGGTTGTCGTTCCAGCCAGTACTCCAGCAACCGGCTCGCAGACTGCTGGTTCCAGCGTTCTTCGGTATGTCTGGCTGAAAAAGCTTCAACGTACCAATTAGCGAGCGCGGGAATATCTGTCTGTTGAACTGGACGGAGAGTAACCATTAGATCACCTGATTAAAGGTTAAACCGATGGGTCAGCATGCCGCTGACAATGATCATCACTGCCCCGATGATCTGCGGCACAAGCATCTGTTCATGTAGCAAAGTGTATCCAAGGATGGTATTAAGCACCGGGGTCAGCATGGACATCATGGTCAGATAGCTCGCACTCGCAACTTCGAGCGTCTTTGCGAGGTATATTGCTACCAAACTGTTAATGATCGCTAAAAGTATGATGAGATCCCAACGAACAAGCTGCGAAAAATTCGGGATCACCAAAGGAGTCAGCACCAACAAAGCGAGCATAGCAAAGAAAACTCTCCCCCAGCCAATTATCGTCGCCGACACCTGATCGGTCATGCGTTTCTGGACGACAGTTGCCGCCCCGAAACAAAACCCATTAAGCAGGATGAGCAAATCACCGGCATGCGGAACGATCAGCTTCCCGTTTGTCGTCAGCAGGAAAACACCGATAATCATACCAGCAGCCAGGATAGCTTTCTGCCGGGTGATGCGTTCTCTGAGAAAAAAATGTGCCAAAATGATCACAAAAATCATCGAGCTCTTTACGAGAAACGAGTAGTTGATCGATGTGGACCAGCACAAACCGAAAACTGCGGAAACATAGGCAATCGAAATAAATACCCCAACCAGCATGAACCGTTTCAACGTCCGAGCATCCAGATGGAATATCGCCGTACGTTCCTTAATAAGCACATATCCGGTCAATGCCACTGCCGTCAATACTGTCGAGATCCATGTCAAACTGAGCGGTTCCTGCCCGGTATTCAGCAAAATCTTGTTCAAAAAAATACCGATAGCCCAACACAGCGAAAAAACCGTTACATACACTGCCTTGCGCATCATTTACCCTCACTACACGAGGTTTCCAGATACGTGCGTATTGCTTGGAAAAGCTGTTCATGACCGGCGCTGTTGGCATGCAGGCCGTCCTCTGCCAACCATTCATGATAGGAAGTTGCTTCCCAGGTTTGCATGACATCCAGATATGCTACGTCTTCCTCTCTGCAGACGCGCTGCTGTACCTGTGCATACTTATGCGCATCAGCAAGTGTGAAGTAAACCGCCTGCCCGGCTATGGGTTGCGTCCGGCGGTCATCGATGGGATAGGGACCGATAAACAGCATCGGAGCCAAAGTGCGAGCTTGCTTGATCAGTAACCGGATGTTTTGTTCGTACGTGCTGATGCCCGTGCGCGAGAGAGATGCAAGAGAACCTACATGGCTGGTGTCATTGAGCCCAAGAGCAAATATGATCAGATCTGGCGTGCGCACCTGCGCTTCCGGCAAAAAACGCTGCAATAGCCTTGTGGTCGTTTCCCCGCTGATCCCCAGGTTGAAAACCGTATGATGCACAGCGAGTGACTCGTGCCATAGCCGCAATCGCGCGACAAATCCGCCAGCCGAGTCGATCCGTCCATAGACCGTACTGGCTCCAAAAACAGCAATGCGTTTTGGTATATGCATGTGTCCTGTTACTAAATCCTTAATGCTAGCCCAACTCGAATCCCGTCATACTGTATACATGATCAACCGGTATGTCAGGTATACCATTTAAATAGATACGTGCCGTTGCAAACGCTTTTTGCATGCCATAACGATGAACAAGTGCTACAGCCTGACGGTTTGCTTCTGGAATATCAATATATACCTTTCTATCTGCAGGTATAGCAGAAACCAAAGCGCGATACAGTATATCGGCTTGATCCGCTGAATCCGCGATCATCGGTCCAATACGAAATCCATCATCAGATCTACGGATTATCCCATACCCATGTAACTTACTATCGATGATCAAGGCAAAAAAACTACTTTCAGGCTGGTGCATCAGGCAATTCAGTAAGTTGATCCTCTGACCGGGGAAATGCCTGGAGTCATACGCAGACAGGTCGCTGAGTGCGACTTCGGATGCTACATCAGCCACGTTCGATATGTGTTCGTACTTTTGACTCATACTGCAATAGCGCGCATTACTGTAGGCAACCGTAAAACCGATTGATTCATAGTCGGCAATTCTCTCCATTACACCATCACCACCGATAATGCGTTTCCCCAGGTAGCGGAGAGCATGATCGAATAACTGTCGACCATATCCCTTGCCTCTCTGTTCTGGACTGATCACATAGTATCCCATGAAACCAAAACGATCATCGTAGGCAAGAGCAGAAATAGTACCAATAACGCATCCATCAAGCTCCCCGGCAAAAAAGCCCGAGGGATCAACTGCCCAAAAACAGTCAGCATCATACGGCCCCTGCATCCAATTGAGTTCCCTCGCCCAATTGATAGCGATGTCAAACTCAAACCGTCCCATATTCCTGATCTTGTAGGAACCACACATTGACGCATCCAAATTCGATTATTAAATCCGTTGCGCCGTCATTCGAATGACAATTTGCTAACATCTAACGACTGATGTCTCGTGACTAATGACTCGTGACTAGTACCTATTTCCCATGGCATTTCTTGTACTTCTTGCCGCTGCCGCAGGGACAGAGATCATTGCGGCCGACGGTTTCCGCCGGCGCTTTGCGGACCGGCTGGGCAGCACCTTCCTTACCTGACTTGGCGGCTCGCGCCTGCGAAAAACTGCTTGCCAGCTGGGCGCCCTGCTCGCGCATGTTTTTATAACCAGTGGAACGCTGGGCAGCCTTCTCCGGAGCTTTTACCCCGATACGGTAAATCGTTTTAACCACATTATTCTGAATGTTGTTCATAAGATCCTGAAACATGCGGAAGCCCTCGGCCTTGTACTCGACGAGCGGATCCTTCTGCCCGTAGCCGCGCAATCCGATGCCCTCCCGTAAATCGGCCATGATATCAAGATGGTTCATCCATAAACGGTCAATGGTACGCAGCAACACGACCCGTTCTGCCTGACGCATGACCTGAGAAGTCAATTCCTTTTCCTTGGAAGCATAAGCAGACAATGCAATAGAGAACAGCTTTTCCGTCACTGTTTCATAGCTATCAAGCTGGCGGATCTCGTCTTCGATACGTTTGATGCTCGCGCTGTCGTACGGTATGATCGCCCGGAACTCACCGGTAAGCGGTACAGCATCCCATTCGTCTAGCGAGTCCATATTCATATGCCCTCGCACCTGATCATCAAGCTCGTTCCAGAGCATGAAATAGATAATATGCGTGAGATTAGGTTGATGGGTAAGGACATGAAGATAATCAGCAAACTGGGCTTTCCCGAGCTGCTCGTCGAAAGCGGTGATCAGTTCAGAAGCTTGAGGAATTTGTCCGGAAGGCTCAACTCCCCCATCTGGCGCATCTGTTGTTGTATCCTTTTCCCGAGCTGTCTCGAGGATCTGACGCCGCAACCCGTAAATGACTTCGCGCTGACGATTCATAACATCATCGTATTCCACGAGATGCTTGCGGATGTCAAAATTATGGCCTTCGACTTTTTTCTGGGCACTCTCGATCGAACGCGACACCAAACCGTGCTCGATCGGAATTGATTCATCGACACCGAGACGGTCCATCATGCTGGCTACCCTGTCCCCGCCGAAGATGCGCATGAGATCATCATCCAGCGCCACGTAAAAACGGCTCTCACCCGGCTCCCCCTGTCGTCCGGAGCGACCGCGCAACTGATTGTCTATACGACGGGCTTCATGCCGTTCTGATCCGATAACCGTTAGCCCACCCAATTGTATGATTTCCTGTTTCTCTGCAGCGGTTGCTTCTGTGCCGCCGAGCTTGATATCTGTGCCGCGTCCGGCCATGTTTGTCGCTATGGTTACTGCTCCCTTTTTGCCAGCCTCGGCGACGATATGCGCTTCCCGCTCATGCTGTTTGGCATTCAGGACATTATGCTTGATGCCGGCCCGTTTAAACATCTCGCTCAGTTCTTCCGAGGTCTCCACGGCGATCGTACCGACAAGTACCGGCTGACCGCGGCTGCTGCGTTCCTTGACATCATCGAGCAATGCCTGATATTTGGCGCGCTTGTTTTTGTAAATCAAATCCTGACGGTCTTTGCGTGTTACCGGTTTATTGGTCGGGATGGTGACCACCTCAAGCTTGTAGATCTTGTCAAATTCCTCAGCCTCGGTGGCGGCCGTACCGGTCATGCCAGCTAGCTTGTCATACATGCGGAAAAAGTTTTGAAAAGTGATTGTCGCCAAAGTCTGGCTTGCTTTCTGGACCGAGACACCTTCCTTGGCTTCGATTGCCTGGTGGATACCCTCACTGTAACGCCGTCCGGGCATGAGGCGGCCGGT
>JAKQHK010000062.1 GCA_029573015.1 bacterium | reverse complement strand
GAAGCGTCAGGCGGGCAGAATATCATAGCGTACGATATGAAGCTTATTTTTTTATTTTGATATAAACATAGCAGTAGCTTTTGGTTTAGTATGATTTTTTTTGCTATACTGCGCTTGTCTCACATCATTTCAGGAGGTCGGTATGCAAATCAAAAAACCGGTTCTGCTTATGTTTGTTAGCTTCGCTTTGATTATTTCCTCTGGTTGTACGCGGGATTCAGGCGAAGATACATCCGATGCAGCCACGAAAACACTAACAATTACCTGTTCCGTCTGTCGGGAGGACCGGGAACTACCGGTCAAGCATGCCTTTGATCAAGTGGATGCGGGAGAGAATGTTTCCTTGCCACTCAATTGGACGGGTGGTACGGATGAGGTGGAATCATACCTTGTCCTCATGACTGATGAACATGAGATTGCAGACGACTTTGTCCACTGGCTGGTCGTAGATATCCCCGCTTCTGTTACTGAACTTGCCGAAGGAGCTTCCGGGACTGACCAGATGCCGGCGGATAGTAGAGAACTGACCAATGATTTCGGTCTGCCCGGCTACGGCGGTCCCTGGCCGCCGGCTGGTTCCGGTAAGCATGTGTATCGCATTACAGTTTACGGTTTGAGAGTACCGACTGTTTCCCTAACCGGACAATTTACCAAAGCTGAAGTTTTGGAGGAGATCAAGGATACTATTATTATATCTGGTTCTGTAACCGGATATTTTGAATTGTAACCTATGCCACTGATCATTGATGGTAATAATGTGCTCGGTATTGCGGATCTGGCGGAAGACCAGCTGATTCGTGCATTGAGTGTGTACTGTGAACAGAAATCCCTGACCATCGAGCTTTTCTTCGACGGGGAACGCACACACGGCAAGCGTACCCGTCAATTCGGCCGGCTGCATATCCACTACAGCGGACCGTACGTCTCAGCTGATGACCAGATAATCAGTTTCGCTTCAAAAGTACGGGATACCGTTACCTGGAGACTTGTGAGCGACGATCGGGAATTGCGCCGGTCGCTGCAGGAGTATGGAATCAAAGCGCAATACAGCCGGGAGTTGCTTGCACAGCTGCGGGAACAGTCACGTGCTGCTGCTGCTGCCCAGCCGGATGCGAAGCCCACCTATGAAGCAGCGCCTGATGCCTTGCTTCGCGAAATGCTGAAGAAGAAATAGGGTAAAGGGTAAAGGGGAAAGGGGGAGGAGCCAGCTGACTTTTCGAGGCAAGGCTGGTAGACTAGCATCCGTTCAGCTTGGAACTTTATCTAAGGGACATCATGCGAAAGGCACATAAAGGAATTCTGCTTGTTTTCCCGGTTATGCTTCTGATCGCGGGTGCCGGTGCCTTAATTTTCTTCTTTCAGGTGCCAACTCTGGACCGGCAACTACCGGTAAACGGTGCAGAAATCCAGACATATTTTCTTACTCCAGCTACTGGCACGGAGTATCCGCAGAATAATTCCATTCCAGTGCGCCTGCAGACGGTGAGCACCGGTGAGCTGGACCGGGCGGAATTATGGGTGGACGGTATCCTCATGGCCGAAAAGGACCTCGCTGGTCAGCATTCTGCACAGGTGAGCTGGCAGTGGGTACCTGACGCTGCCGGAGATCGTTTACTTGTGGCGCGGGTATACGACCATCACGGCGTATCAGCGACA
>JAKQHK010000058.1 GCA_029573015.1 bacterium | reverse complement strand
CCATACTTTGGACCGATGCGCGCTCGCGTCTGCCGAGTATATCCTGACCCATGGCACAAGCATTAAACAGATTATCATTACAGCAGGTAGCGAGGCAGAACTTCGATCCTTGACTGACTTGATTCGCACTGATGAAGCTGTTAGTTTGTATTGTGCGCAGAATCCTGCGACTAAGATTTTTGGTGTGATGGTAACTGAGGAAGGATTGATCGATCAGACTCATATACTTGAGATTCGCTAGGCACACCCTGCAGTATGCCGGCATGATTATCGATGACAACGGTCTCTCATCAAGCGAGCGTGTTGTGCGTCTCGTATCGGTATAATGCTATCGTCTGTTAAACATCTCAGAATTTTTTCCCCTGACGTGCGATTGGTCAATAGTATGCTTTTATTGTACAATCAGCACGTTTTCTTATGCATGGAGCAGGGATGGCGATTCCGTTTGTAGCACTGGTCGGTCGGCCGAATGTCGGGAAATCAACCTTGTTTAACCGGCTGATCGGAAAACGTAAAGCGATTGTCGAAGATTTCCCCGGGACAACCCGTGATCGTCTCTACGGCGATGTAGAGTGGAATTCCCGGGTCTTTCGGCTTATCGATACCGGAGGTTTTACCCACGAGCAGGCACAGCCATCGGCACTGATTTCACAAGGGCTAACGCAACAGATCCGTATCGCCATCGATGAAGCTGCCTTGGTACTCTTTGTTGTTGATGTTGGTACGGGCATCACTCCGGAGGACTGGCAGGTTGCAGATCTCGTTCGTCGTTCTGGTAAACCGGTTATGCTCGTAGCGAATAAGGTTGATGATGTCAGTCATGCTGATCGTATTGCTGATGTGCAGCAGCTGGGGTTCCCCGATGTTGTACCCGTATCCGGGTTAAGTGGCCGGGGGAGCGGGGATCTTCTGGACAGCATTGTCGAGCGGCTTATTGCATTGCATGCATTTGCCGAGCATGAAGATCATGGGGGAGAACCGGAGGAAGCGGTGGCAATTCGTATTGCTATCGTCGGCCGGCCGAATGTCGGCAAGTCAACCCTTGTGAATGCCCTGCTCGGCAGGGAACGGATGATTGTCAGCGATGTGCCCGGTACGACGCGTGACGCGATTGACAGCGAACTCATGCATCAGGGACAGCGACTGATTTTCATCGATACTGCTGGTATCAGGAAACGGGGTAAAATCGGCAAAGGCATCGAGCGGTATTCTGTGGCACGCGCTCACGACAGCGTTGATGCGGCTGATATTGTTCTCGTAGTTATCGACCCGAGCGAGGGTTTGACCTCCCAGGATATGCATATCATCGGGTATGCGGTCGATAATTATAAAAGTGTGGCGATTCTCGCCAATAAGTGGGATGTCGTGCGCGAGCAGGCCAGGGATAGCGGCAACGATTCTGACATGCTCGTCAAGGAATTCACGAAGGCGCTCGCGCAGGAAGTAGAATTCGTCAGCTATGCACCGGTGGTTACCATTTCAGCGCTGACCGGATTGCGGGTTAACAAGCTGCTCGATTTGGTGGTTTACCTTTGGCAGCAGCGCCAGCTGCGCTTGTCAAACAAGCAGCTTGCCGATATCATGAAGCAGGCAGTGCTTTCCAAGCCGCCTCCGGAAAAACGTCAGATACCCTTGCGTTTGTTTTCATATTCTCAGACAGGCACTAATCCTCCGGTTTTCACCTTTGAGGTCAATAAGCCGGATATTATGCATTTTTCCTATGAGCGCTATCTGAAAAATGCCATTCGTGCGATTATTTCATTCGAAGGATGCCCGCTGCAATTTCAGTATATCAAGCGTAAAGCTGTGAAATCCCCTCACCCGCCCAAACGTATACGTGATAAAACAAGAAAGTAATACGAGGAGACACGCATGTCCACAGTCAGAACCCGTATGGCACCTACACCTTCCGGGACACTGCATCTGGGAACAGCGCATACAGCGCTGTTCAACTATCTGTTTGCCAAGCATCATGGCGGGCAGTTTATCCTGCGTATCGATGATACGGATCCGGAGCGCAGTACCAAGGAGTTCGAAGCCAATATCATGCATAACCTGCGCTGGCTCGGACTGGACTGGGATGAGGGGCCGGATATCGGCGGACCGTACGGACCCTATCGACAGAGCGAACGCAATGATATATATCGCAAATACATCGACACTTTGATTGCTGATGACAAGGTGTATTTATGCTATTGCACTCCAGAAGAACTCGACGCCGAGCGCAAGGAAATGCAGAAAAACAAGATTCCTCCCAAGTACAGCGGTAAATGCCGGCATCTGACCGAAGCGCAGCGCCGGAGCTTGGAAGCAGAGGGACGCAAACCAGTGATCCGTCTCAAAGTGGAAGAGAAGGTCGTGACCTTCCATGATCCGTCCCGCGGCGATATCTCCATGGATTCCCGGCTGTTCGGGGATTTTGCCATAGCCCGCAGTGATTACACCCCGCTGCTTATGCTTGCTTCGACGATTGATGATATCGAGATGAAAATCACCCATACCATTCGGGGAGAAGATTATATTAATTTTGTTCCCCGGCAGATACTCCTCTTCGAAGCATTGGGAGTTGAACCGCCGGTTTTCGCGCATAAGCCGTTTCTCTATGCACCTGACGGCAGTAAGTTGTCCAAACGTCACGGTGCCACTTCAGTCGATGAATTCAAGGATCTGGGATACCTGCCTGAGACGCTGGTTAACTTTCTCGCTTTAATGGGATGGGCTCCGGGTGATGATCGAGAATTATTCAAAAAAGATGAACTGATTAAACTGTTTGACTTTGATCGGGTACAGACGACCATGCCGCGGGTGAATTATGACAAGATGCAATGGATGAACGGGGTCTACGTCCGTGAGCTGTCAGAAGATGGTTTTATCGATGCAGTCAAACCGTTTATCGCAGATCATCTCGATTTACAGAAACCTGAAGTACTTCGTGCCTTCAAAAAAATCATCCCGCTCATTCGCGAACGCATCCAGTTGTTCAGTGAAATCTGGGAGCTGGTTGACTTTTTCTTTGCAGAAACTTTGACGTACGACGCTGAACTGCTTGTGCCCAAGAAAAAGCAGGCAGAAGAATGTCAGGCAGCCTTTTCCCTGGTGCTTCGTACGCTTGAGCAGCTGCAGGAGTGGAACCAGGAGTCGATCGAGCAGGCGTTACGCGCCAATGTCGAGGAGCTTGCCTGGAAAGTCGGCGAGCTGTTCATGATGATCCGCATCGCCGTGACCGGTAAAAAAGCAACCCCGCCGCTGTTCGAGACCATGGAAGTCCTTGGCCGGGAAGCAACCTGCAAACGCCTGCAAGCTGCCCGGGATTTTCTCACCTAGCGGACACGTTTCATTTTCAGATTTTTTTCCGTTGTCTGTACGAGCATGCTGATAGCTGATTCCAGCTCCTGGCCAAAACGCGGAATGAGCGCGGTATTGAAGCGGGCTTCTCCCGAGGTGATGAACCAGTCAGGCAGGTCAGCTGCGAGCTGGAGGATTTGGGGCAGGTTGCTCGTGATGACTGATGAACAGTCGAGGGCGATGGCATACTGCAGCAGACGCTGCCAGTCAGCCGCGAGTTCATTAGGCGGGGTGTCCATCTTCTGCAGATCGTGCAGATAATGAGAGAAACTAGTCCATAGATCTAACTCACTCTGCTGGTCAATATGCTGTTTCTTCAAGCGTGGAAGCAGGAGAAATCCCAGCAGGATTACCGGGGATCCGATGAGCGTACCAACTAATGTCAGAAGCCAGAGGCGGGTATAGGCATGTTCCAGGGGAGAAGGGATATCGTAGCTTTTTTTGCTTAACTTGTTCACTTTGGCTGACCAACCGAGAAAAAATTTTCGAGCCGCAGTCGGGAATTCGCTGATATATGCTGTTAGATCCTCCAGACTGATGCGGTCGGCATCAATCGCTTCGCGGAAAATAAAGGAAAGCACGTCTTTTTCATAAGCCGGCAGATCGCTTTTTTCCTGAAAATAGGAGTTAGTAAGCACGAGGTTGGTCCGGTAGGATATCTGCGATCCACGCAGGCCAGAGGTCACGGTTTGTTCTGATTCCAGGGTTATGATCCCGCGGACCGCAAGCTGAAAAACACAGGCAGTGAACGCCCGGGCAGTTGCTTCGGAAGAGTTACCCGATAGCAAGGCAACCAATGCCGGGGCACGTTGGGTAGGTGGAGCGCTCAGGTGTGCTGGAGTACGTCGTTGTTGGTATTCGAGCCGAAAATTTTTTTTCAGGCGCACATAGGCTATGAACCAGACGAGCAGCACCAACGGTTGGACACCGAGAAAGTATGCGAGCACTATTCGGTT
>JAKQHK010000054.1 GCA_029573015.1 bacterium | reverse complement strand
GACCTGGACGCGTTTTACTATTTCCGTACCGCTTCGTGATACCATGTTTGCTTAATACCAAGGAGCAGGAATGTCACAGACCAAAGCAAAACGAATCATCGTGGTTGATGATGATGCTGATTATGTTCTCCAGACGAAAATGCGTTTGGAAGGCGCCGGTTATGAGGTGACGACCGCTGACAGTCGCGCCTCAGCCCGCGAGCTTGTGGAGATCGGAGGTTTTGATCTCGCGGTTATCGATCTCATGATGGAGGAGATGGACGCGGGTTTCATGCTGGCTCATGAAATGAAAAAAAAGCATCCTGATATGCCAATCATCATGATCACTTCGGTGACGGCCGAGACAGGTATATATTTTAATACTCAGGACAGCGGAGCCAACTCATGGATAAAAGCAGACCTCGTGCTCGCCAAACCGGTGCGTCCCGAACAGTTGCTCGAACAGATCGCCCGTCTGCTCGCCTAGAGAAGACCATGACCGTCCGGGTTCTTGTGGTTGATGACGAAGCGGGAATCCGTACTGCCATCAAGCGGGCGATCGAGAACGTCCGGGAGCGGTTTGATGGTATTGACGAAGAAATCATCTATGAGACGGTTCTCGCCGAGGATGGGGATGCCTGTCTCAAGCACCTGTCAGACGGCTTGGGTGATATCGTTTTGCTGGACTACAAACTGCCGGGCGTAGACGGATTGGAGATTCTGCGCCGCCTCGGGCAGATGAAGCATGATGGGGTAGTCGTCATGATGACCGCCTACGCCTCGCTGGAGACGGCGATCGATGCGACCAAGCTTGGGGCGTATGACTTTCTGGCTAAGCCGTTTACCCTGGACGAGATGCGCTACTCACTGCGCAAAGCAACCCAGCATCTGGTCCTGAGACGGCAGGCCGAACAGCTGGCGGCTGAGAAAAAACAGGTTCGCTTTCAGTTTATTTCCGTGCTGGCCCACGAACTCAAGTCACCGCTCGGGGCAGTTGAGGGGTATCTTCGCATTATCAAAGACCAAGTAGCCGGCGATACGATTGAGGCGTATAGTGATGTCGTGGATCGCTCGTTGGTGCGGCTTGAGGGCATGCGTAAATTGATTTTTGACTTGCTCGAGCTGACCAGGCTTGAGTCCGGTCAGAAAGAACGTGACCTGCGCCAGATAGATTTGAATGAAATCGTTGCCTATTGTGCCGAATCGGTCCAAACCCAGGCCGCTGAGCGCGGGATTCACCTGAGCGTAAAAGTCGCCGATGGTCTCAAGATGTTCGGAGATCGGACTGAACTTGAGATTATTTTCAACAATTTATTGACCAACGCAGTGAAATACAACCGGGATTCCGGTTCAGTAACACTCAAGGTCGGCGCTAAGGCCGGCAAAATCAGCATCACCTGCGCTGACACCGGAATTGGCATGAAGCCGGAGGAGGTTGACCGTCTGTTCGGTGAATTTGTCCGGATTAAAAACGAAAAAACTAAACATATCACCGGGAGTGGTCTCGGGCTTTCGATCTTGAAAAAAATCGTTTCTCTCTATGACGGTTCTATAAGTGTGAAAAGTATTCCCGCTGAAAAAACCACTTTTACTGTCAAACTTACTCAAGGGGATGTACCGTGAGTATCGGATGGTTTGAACTTGCGTTTGTATCGGCTTTCTTTTCTGCTGCCGCTGCCATACTGCAGAAAAAGGTGCTTAGCCGACTGCAACCCCTGACGTTTTCTCTCGCGGTTTCAATTCCAGTTCTGATCAGCACCCTTGTCTTCCTGCCCCAGCTGCAGCTTCAGGCTGTCAGCCTGCAGACGCTGTTGACTTTTTCTTTCAAGACCGTTCTCTCGACACTTTTTTTCCTGTCAGTCATGTATTCGCTGAAAAACAACGAGATCAGTTCAGCCTTGCCGCTTCTGGCGCTTACTCCCGGGTTGGTAGCGGTGACCGCTTTCATCTTTCTCGGCGAAGCTCTGACCAGCAATGAGATCATCGGCCTGCTCTGCATGCTCGCTGGGACGTTCATTCTGGAAGCAGACACCCTGCATTCCATCACCGCACCGTTCAAGTCGCTCCTGACCACGCGCAGCCGTCGCTTTATCCTCGTGGCTCTAGCTTTGTCGGTTGTTTCTACCGTACTGGATAAATATTTTTTAAAAACAAAACTAACACCGCCAAACCTGCTTGTCATACAGCATGTTCTCATGGTGGGGTTGTACATAATTCTTTTCGCAGGTGCATCTGCATTGAAAAAAATCGATTGGCGGCATGAGCTGCAACAGCTTTCCTCTCGTACGGTTATCAGCCTTGTGTCAATCATTGGCGTGATCACGCTTGTTTACCGGGCAGCGCAGATCTATGCGACCAAGATGGCTGCGTCCGTAGCGTTGGTGCTTGCCGTTAAGCGCTTATCGGTCGTTTTTGCTGTAATACTCGGAGGACGGCTCCTCAAGGAGCCGTCCCTGTTTCGAAAATCTATAGCTGCGCTGATCATTGCGGTCGGTACGCTGCTGATCACGCGGTATGCCTAGAGTATCTGTTTGCGTCCCGCGATATTGATCTCCCCGTCCGTAAGGGCGAGGAGTTTTTTAACGGTTTCCTTGAGATTATCCGGGGTTACCGGTTTTTCGATAAAGGCATCAACGGGCAGGAATTCGCCGTCTTTATCCGGGTCGAATTTAGCATTGGTGGTTTCATTGATGGAAGTGAGCATAAGGATAGGGGTGTGCTGCAAGGTTTCATCCTGCCGGATGGCATAGGCTGCATGGAAACCTTCGGTGTCGGTCGTCATCATCACATCCAGGACAATGCAGTCCGGCTGCCAGCTTTTTGCTTTTTCCAGACCGGCTGTCCCGTTATCGGCTGTTTCCACTTCATGACCATCAGAGGAGAGTATCATGCGGCAAGTTGCCAGGATATCCGGGTCATCGTCCACGCATAAAATTTTGGCCATTTTTCCTCTTGGTTATTAATGAAAGAAATAGACAAACACCACAAAAATAAAGATAACAATAGCCTGACTGAAAGTCAACACGCTGTTGTCAGAATGGCTGCCGTTCGTCTACAATGCCCCTGTTTTTCAATGAGCAGGAGGGAATGTGCCCTGTTTTTCCGGTTATGAATTTCTCCAGCAGATCAGTCAGACAGCAAATAGCACATGTTTGCAGCCGCTTGTGTATCAAGGGCGTCGATTAACGAACAGCTGCCTGTTTCTTCCTGACGGCAGGAAAATGTCAGCGGATATCGCTGAGCTGCATCCGATGCTGGTGACCTTCATCCAGGCCGGTTATGGGCATGCGATCGAGGCAGCGGCTGTCGCAACGAGCCTCTGTGCTTTGGGTTTTCCTGTTATTTTGCTTGATCTTTGGGATATCGTTCAGGGAGAGGATGCCGCTTCTCTGCAAAAAGTAACTGGAATCTATGA
>JAKQHK010000047.1 GCA_029573015.1 bacterium | reverse complement strand
GTATATCCCCATGGCTCATAATAAGAAGGAAAAACCCCAAGGTGGCAGGCAGCCATGGCATCATAGTAGCTCAGGTTCAACATGCCATCATGCCCGTCGAGGTACACCGGGTAAAAGATAAGCTTGACCCGGTCGTCCGGACGGTTATCCAGACCGAGACGTGTTGCTTCCCGCAGGATGGTGTCATGCTGTTCATCCATGAGATAATGAGTCGTTACCGGCGGATTACCGTTCCGCTTGAAGCGCCAGACATCCTTTTTGATCAGGCTAAGGAATTCCTTGGAAAAAATATTCTTGGGCGTCAGCTTCTCGCCGGATAGCAGGACATGGGTGATATTCTTAAATATTTCCTCCGCATGCGTCTGATACTGGTGTTCGATATGGTAATAGTAATTCTTGCTCTCGATAATATCAGGTCGGATGCGCTCTGTCCCGGCAGGCACCCAGATGAACGCCACGACTGTCTTCGGGTGGGATTCAGCTTTCATTTTTTCATTCAGGCGAGCCAAGGCTTCCAGATACACATCTATTCCCTTGTTGCGGTATTCATATCTGCCGACCAGGAAAAAAGCAAGCGTCTCCTGTAGATTAAAATACTGGCCTTCGTAGGGGAAAAAATAATAGCTAAAAAAATCACGCATCTTGTCCCGGGTCTGCCGATGCAAAACTGAAAGGTCTTCCATAGAGGGGAATACCTCGCTGTCAAGGCCATTGAGTACAAGTACCTCCGGCTTGCGTCCGAGAATTTTTTCCGCTTCCAAAGCGGTTGCACCACTCACCGTTGTAAAGACGTCAGCATGCGTAGCGCATGCCCGCTCGACGGTAAATTTGGCCTCGATTCCGCAGGCATAGGCTTCCTGCTCCGGGTTAAGATTCGAGAGTTCGGCATAGAGATCGCGCCCACTCCCCGCTATACTCCGGCCGAGCATGGTCGCATGGGTAGTAAAAACAGTACCAATCCCGGACTGTACTTTTTTCAACCAGAGCAACCCAAAACCCGCAAGCCATTCATGAAAATGCGCAACGATCGCAGCAGCCGGCTGTTTTTTTTCATATTCCTCCAAGAAATATCCCACCGCAGTTGCCCAAAGCATTGGTTCTTCAAAATCCCACCCGGCGCGCAGTGAATCGACGCCAAATGCTTCCCAAAGCATGCCTTTAAGCCCATCTTTTTCGAGGATCAATCCGGAACTGTCGATGAGGATGACCTGTGGCTCGCGTTCGATCTGCCAAGTGCCGTAATAACAGGTGATATTTCTCGTCTCCAGATTTTTGAAAACTGCCGCCAGCTCTTTGGGTGGTTTTTTGATAGCGACTTCCAGTTCCGACTTACCCGCGATATAGGGACCGATCAGCATATAGTTGCTGTACTTCTTCAGCATCTGGTTGGCTTTGCTTTTTATAACCGTATAAATCCCGCCAACCTTGTTGGCTGCCTCCCAGCTTGCTTCAAAACAGATATCTGCCTGTGCGTTCATGGATGCTCCTTATCGGTTTAGCCGAACTACGCAAGTATGGAAAACAATTCGAGCAGCGCGCTGACATTCCAGGCCTGCTGGATGGTCCCACCCGGCTGTAGGTCATCACCGCCGAATACTTCCGGTATATAAGCCAGATGCAATTCATCAAGATAGGTGAAAAAAGATTCCAGATAGTTACGCAGCTGCTTGGCTGTCTTGATTATATCCTGGTCTGCATGGAGACGTGCCCGTCCGTATAATCCGAGCAGCCACGGCCAGACCGTACCCTGATGGTAAGAGAGATCACGTTCCGGCTGGCTGCCACGGTACTGACCACGGTACGCAGGATCGCCCGGAGCAAGTGTCCGTAAGCCAGCTTTGGTGAGCAAACAAGCTTCCAATGTTTCTAGCATGAGTGCGGTTTCTGCCGGATCGAGCAAGGGAAACGGCAACCCTGCCGCAAAAAGCTGGTTCGGACGCAGCTGCCAGTTCGCTTTGCCTCTGTATACAACATCAGCCAGCTGCCGTCGGTCTGCTGACCAGAATTGATTGCGAAACGATTCTTGAACCAAAGCAATAAGAGACTCCAGTGTCTTGGCAATGGTTTGCACTGCCCGGGGAAAACGCAGATGCAATCCTTCGACTGCACCCATGTCCCGCATGGCTGACAGGGCATTGAACCATAATGCCTCGATTTCTACGGGTTTGCCATAGCGAGGGGTTACGGCTCTCCCATCGATAACCGCATCCATCCAGGTTGCTGCGGAGGACCCGTCCCCTTCCAGAATTATTAACCCGTCGGTATCCATAACCGGATGTTCCCCGGTGCGTTCAAAATAGCGATGGATGATGCTTTCTAGTACGTACCATAAACGACGCACGAGCGCTCCATCCCCGCTCGCCTGCCAGTAGCGATACACAGCGAGGACATAGAGCAGCGAGCTATCACCGACAAAAGCATAGCGCTTGTCACGCTGCTCGAGGGTGTTGGGCAGCAATCCATGCCGCTGCTGCAAGGACAGAGTTATGAGCAACTGCTTGGCAGCAGTCAACTCCTCGCGTTCCAGAAGCAGCCCCTGAAAAGCGATGAGCATATCGCGGCTCCAGATGCCGAACCAGGGATAGCCGGCAATGATTGCCTGCCGGTGCCCTCCAGCCTCGATGAAGAAGTGATTAGCTTGCTCATGCAGCGCCTGCTGCCAGCGACCAAGCACCGGAGCTGAAACCGGCGCAGGGACAGACGCAGGGAAAAAACGAGCTTTTGTGAGCTCTTTGCTGAGGTCACGCGTCTGGGCAACGGAAGCGCAGGCGATCGTCAATGTTTTCTTTTTATTCTGCGGAAGAAACTGGATTTTCCCCGGAGTGAACAGGTCTTCGAGAAACGCATACCCGCGCTGCAGTTCCAGGTCATACTGGAAACTGTGGTACCATTCGGGTTCCAGTGAAAAAGTGCCGGCATCTGCCACGAAATACAGCTGCTCCGGCGCAGCCGGATCACTGAGACGCACGCCTTTCCATTTACCCTGCAGCAACTGAGTACGCTTCAGCTGAAACGGACTATAAATACAATGACCGTCCCCGCGCTCGCTTTCATAAGGGGCTTCGGTCTTGAGCGCATGGATATCTCGCTTGGTAACCAGCGGATACAGCTGAAACTGGGTATTCGGAGGGACATGTTCAAACGCATAACGAACAAATACCACATCTCTACCCGCCAGCATCCTGATCCGCTTGGTGATCGTGAGCTCTGTATCTCCAAATCCGGAATATTTCCACCACACTTCGCCCCCTTCTACCCCATAGTCGCGCAGATGGATGAAACCGCGCGGGTACACCGCATCAGCCGCATAGGCATGTGCAGAGATGAAGTACCGGTGATCGCCGATGATCACCAGTTCTTCCAGCGTATTGAGGAGCATGTGCCTGCAGCCCTCGCTATCGAAGCCACTAACGAGCAAACCGTGGTATTTGCGGGTATTGATTCCGGATACTGTCCCGCTCGCATAGCCGCCTGTACCCGATGGAAGCAGCCATTCGATGTGTTTGATGGTTGCAAGCTCGTATTCTGTTTCTTTTTTTGTACCCATAGAAAATCCGCTCTGCTTTTTTTATCTTATTTATATTCTGATATAGTACCCGGTCCGGTACGCTGTCATCTCAACCGAACCGCACTGGAACTACTGTTCCAGACGGACGATCAAATCATTAAGCACATTCATGTAGGTAATGAACGCCTCGTAGGGACTGTCATAGGGATTGAAATACTTGTGGACATCCCCGTCAGAGAACCATTTCGTGCACATATAGTAAAAATGATCAGAAGTCTGCAACTTGCGCCAGTCTTTGAGAAGATGGTCGTACTTTGCCTTGTGTTTCATGGCTACCGGAGTACGGAGCTTTGCCCGGATTTTTTCTTCGATGAGGTACACTTCCTTAAGCGCTGACTGCTGCATTTTGTTTCCGAGCCAGGCCGACAGGTCGCGTTCCATGTCCGCCCAGGAAATGAGATGGTGGATATCAAGCTCGGATACGGGTTTGCATTCGGTCGCTACTTCGGTGGGTGTCTTGAAGGCAATGTCAGGATTTTTTAATAACTCGCCGGGCAGATGTTCTAGGAAATTAAATATGCCGCTGTCCTCCCACTGATGCTCCCCAAACGTTTCGTAATCCATGAACAAATTGATGGTCTGACCCTGAACCTCGTCGATCCACTGCCTATACTTCGGCGCGGTGAGCGGATATTCGTTCCAGACCTTGTTGGAAAAACGGAAGGCAATATCGTCGGACAGTTTATAATTCTTCAGCAATAATTTCAGCTGGGGGGCAGTTTTGGGAGAATATACAAAATTCGGCGAACGCCAGCCGAGGATGTGGTCAGCCCCCTCGGTGACAATACCGATGTAGCCCTGTTCCTGGATCAGCTTGGCAAGCTCGTTGTTGTAGATCAGCTCGGTATTGCGGAATACCCGCGGCACAACCCCGAACAGTTTTTTGACCTTGCGTTTGTGCTCATCGATTTGCTTGAGGAATTCCTCCCGGGAATACAGAAATGCTAGCGAGTGATAAAACGTTTCCGCTAAAAGTTCCACCCGACCGGTAGCTACGAGGTCCTGAAACGAAGTGATAACTTCGGGTACGTATTCCTCGAACTGCTCCAGAGCCACTCCGCTGATGGAATATGCAATCTTGAATTCCGGATGCTTTTTTAACAGTTTGAGCATCAGGGCATTCGTCGGCAGGTAGCACTTGTTGGCAACTTTGCGGGCGATGTCGGCATTCTTCTGGGCATCAAAATAATCATGCCGTTTGCCGACATCGAACACGCTGTACGGCCGAAGCCGGAATGGCTGATGCACCTGAAAATAAAAACAGACTGCTTTTTGCATGATGAGGTATTATGAAAATGGTATCTGATGCGTCGCCGGAACAGGATCAGGCGACGAGGCGTTCATACAAGCTTTTAACCGTAGCGCCGACCTTCTCCCAGGTCATGCCGTAGACTTCCTGCTGGCCGTGCTCGACGAGCGTCTGCCCGAGCGATTCCTGATAGCGTAGTACAGCGACCATTTTATTAGCCAGTTCATCCACGTCCCAGAAGTCAACCTTGAGCGCATGATGCAGGACCTCGCTCACTCCGGATTGCTTGGAAATGATGACCGGTGTACCGTTGATCAATGCTTCAAGAGGTGTAATGCCAAACGGCTCGCTCACCGAGGGCATGACATAAAGATCCGCCATCTGGAAGGCGCGGTCCACATCCTGCCCGCTGAGAAAACCGGCAAACAGCAGACTGCGCGATATGCCGAGCTCTGCTGCCTCCCTGATCATGGCTGCTTCCATGTCCCCGCCGCCGACCACGATGAATTTTACCTCCGGATCAATGCTCAAAACTTTGCAGGCAGCCTTGATAAAATAATCAGGTCCTTTTTGCAGGGTGATGCGTCCGAGGAACAGCACGACTTTATCCGAGGTCCCAAATGATACGTCCTGGGCATTGAACAGTGTTTTATGATGCTCAACTGCGTTGTACACGACCTGGATCTTGTCCGGATGGATGCCGTAATGTTCAACTATTTTGTATTTGGTAAAATTGCTCACGGCAAAAATCATGTCAGCTTTTTCCATGCCCTGACGTTCGATGTCATAAACATGCGGATTCGGATTCCCGCCAGTGCGGTCATACTCTGTGGCATGGACATGTACGACAAGCGGTTTACCTATAGCGTCCTTGGCAGCGATCCCAGCGCAATAGGTCAT
>JAKQHK010000038.1 GCA_029573015.1 bacterium | reverse complement strand
CGGGAGGATATTTTGTCAGCACGGTGGGGATGAACGAGGAAGTGATACGAAAGTACGTTGAGCTGCAAGGGCAAGAAGATTCTGGACAAGCGAAGCTTGACCTAGGCTAATGCCGGCAGCGTAAGCTGCCGGAAGTTTACTCTAACTGACTGGGAGTCCGGTTTCTGGTGTAGACGGTGTCTGGACCAGATTTTCTGGTATGTCGGCCAGATGATCGCTGACGGTAGATGAATCCGATACAGTCACTTCTTCCGGAGCAATTTGCATGGACTCATGCATGTCAGTCAGTTCATCGAGCGACAGTACTTTATTGATATCAAGCAGAACTAATATCCGTCCGTTTTCGTGGGTTGCTTTTGTATCCTTGTCTTCAAGTATATGATGCATGTCTTGCCGTTCAGCTCCGTTGGTCAGGACTGCAACACCGAAGAGATATTCGGTACTGATTTTATTGGTCACGACCTTTGGTGTAGGTTGTATGGCATCATTAGGTATCTGGAGAACTTCCGTGACCTTGTCTACGCGTACCCCCAGCAGCATATCGTTCGTTTCTGCTACCATGATATGCCGGGGGACTTCACTATTTTCTCGTTTGAGCATAAATCTGCGCTCCAGATCAAGCACCGGGATAATTTTTCCGCGTAGATTCATAATACCGAGGATATACGCAGGACTGTTGGGAATCGGTGTTATGTCTGGTATCTGTACGATATCACGGATTTCGTTAATCGGTACGGCAAATTCTTCATTGTCCAGCTCGAACACGACTACCTGCAGGCTTTGCCCGGCTTGGGACTGGTTGTGCTTATCAGCGGTCATCTCATATCCTTGGTATTAATGATACGGGGTTGAGCTTCCGGGGTAGTTGATTTTAAGCGGTCGCAGCTGCTTTATGCGCATTTCTTGCTGTTGCGGGTTTATCATTCCCGCTTACAGTCTGCTGATCAACATTAATATCTAGTTTGAACTTGTCAACGACGCTTTTCAATTCTTCTGCGACAGAACTGAGCTGCTGGGCGGCGCTGCTGACCTGCTGGGTAGCTGCAGAAACCTGAGTTATCGAAGACGATACCTGCTGGGAGCCGGCAGCATTTTGTTGGGCCACTGCCGCCATGTCCGTCAGCGTTTTGTTAACCTGCTCGATCAGTTCCGGTATTGCCCGGAACGCTTTGACAGCTTCCAGAACAGCGGTGGTTCCCTGTTCTACTTCAGTGGTATTGCGTTCCATGCTATCTACGGAACCTTGGATTTCAGCCTGAATGTTATTAATAAGGTCGGAGATCTGTCCGGTGGCTTTTCCTGATTCTTCGGCGAGTTTTTTCACTTCATCCGCAACAACGGCAAACCCGCGTCCTGCATCTCCTGCTCGAGCTGCTTCAATGGAAGCATTGAGCGCCAGCAGATTTGTTTTTTCCGATATGTCATTGATGGTCTCGACGATCTTGCCGATTTCCTGTGATTTGCCTTTAAGTGCTTTGATTTTCTCAGCTCCTTCCTTAGTGGTTTGGCTGATGATATCCATCTTGTCGTTGACACTGAGAGCAGCGGTGCTCCCGGCATTGGCGCTGTCAGAGGTACGTTTCGTGGCTTCCTGGGCTTCCATTGCTTCCTTGGAAGTAGTCTCTGCCCCACTAGCGACCTGTTGGATGGTCGATGCAACCTGCTGAATGGCAGCACTTACCTGCTGGGCGCTTGCTGACAGCTCCTGCGCAGATGCGGCTGATGTGTCAGCATTAATCACAATCTTTGAAATAAGATCCTTGATGTTGGTCACCATGGCTGCGAATGAAACACTCAGGCGACCGATTTCATTTTTACCTTCGGCATGATGTTCATCCTCGATCCGCAGATCGCCGCTGGCGACCCGGTCCATTTTCTTGACCAGAAGGTGCAGGATGCCGGTGAGATAATTCGCAAACACATAGGCAATCGCTGATCCGATGGTTATAGCTAGTATGCCTATGATGATCGTGACATTGCGGATTCTGCTCAGACTTCCGAGAAAATCCTGCTCATAGGCACTGGCGGCGATGACCCAATCCCACTCTGGGAAATAGGTAATGCCAGTAATTTTTGTGCGCGTTTCCCTCTCGCCGCTGTTTTTCCAGTCGTAGCGAAAAATAGCTGTCTCGCCATCTCCATTGGCTTTCGCCTGGGAAATAATATTCTGAATAAACAGGTTGCCATGTGCGTCTTTGCTATCCCACAAGTCCTCTCCATCTCTCTCGCGGGCATACGACAGTTCATACTTGCCTTCACCATCCAGGATGTATACGTATCCTGTTTGACCGATAATAATCTGCGACAGGTTGTTCTTGATAACTTCCTTGTATTTACTTTCGGGAATGCCGACATACAGTACACCGATTGACCGTCCATCTGCATCCTTGATCGGGGTATACCCGGTGATGTACCACTGGTTCACTACAAAGGCACGTCCGTAATAAGTCTCGCCTTTGACTACCGACTGATATACGGGTGAATCGGTCGGGATATAGGTACCGACAGCCCGGGTGCCATCATCCTTTGTGACAGTCGTTGAAACACGAATAATACCCTGCGGGATGAACTGGAAAATGGTTGCTGAGACACCCAGCGATTCTTTTACCTGATCTACCATCGTGTGATCTTCCATCACAGAGGTATTATTAATTTTTAGCTTGGGAATAGTTACGGTCTGGGATTCCTGCGTGATCTGGTTGACTGCCGTAATCCGTACTGAGACCGTTTCATCAAGTTCTACTGTCCTTTTACTTACTATGCCTTCGAGGGCGATTTTTTCAGCAGCATTCAGGCTGTTCTTGATATTCTCCTGAGCCACTTCGTAGACATTTTTTGTATCCTTGGCAATCATCAACGCCTGCTCCTGCAGGTTCCGTTCGACCTGTTTGAGGGTTTCCGTTTGAGCTGCTGTATAGCTCGATAGACCGATACCGATAACCGGCACGGCAATTAATACCATGCAAAGAGCCATGAGCTGCCACTTGATGCTGATGTCATTCAGTCTGAAGTCCTTTTTGAGTTTCATTTTTGTTTTTCCTTTTTGTTAAATACTATGATCGAATCAGGTAATCTATTGCTAATCAGCAAGCATACGCTGGCAGCATGTAGACATTATTCTTCTAAAATATCGTTTAAGTATATAGCAATATTATGGATGTTGTCAATATTAGGCTAATATAAACAATAGCGTGGGGTAAAAACGAGAGAAGCGAGATGGGAGAAGAGGTTTGGGTTAGTTCGATTGTTGT
>JAKQHK010000029.1 GCA_029573015.1 bacterium | reverse complement strand
AAAGTGGTCTGAAGGGGAAACCGTCGAATAATTAAATAATGATGTTTCGCAGAGCAGCCTCAAGAAACAGAATACAAAATTATTTCTTTTGTCTAAACTTTTCTTTTTTTAAAGAAAAGTTTAAGGAATGGTCGGGGTGCGCGGATAGTGAAGTCCTACGAGGTACACCGAGTAGTTGACTGAACTATCAAAAAAGTGAATAAAAACGTAGTCAGAAGAAGAGTGAGATTAATGGTCGGGGTGCGCGGACTCGAACCGCGGACCTCATCGTCCCGAACGATGCGCGCTACCAACTGCGCTACACCCCGCCTCATCTCATTACACTTTCCACTTTTTTCGCAAAAAAAGTGGCGTAAAAAACGTCACTACAAAAATAAAACTCGTTTATACCCGAAGTGTGGGCTTTTCGTTTTTTCTCACTGACGACAGTTAAGTATAGATAGCAAATACAGCGCAGTGATTAGTAAAAAAGTGATACAGCAGAATTATTATGGTAAGGAGCGACAATACCGTGTTAGTATACCCGGGCTTTTTTTGCTTGTAAAGCTGATGCCGTCTGGGCTACAATGAGCCGCGACAGAGTAATCCCTGAATACCGAACTATGAGGTCTTGTATGGCAGAACCAGAAGAGCAGACAGCTCCTCCCCAAAAAAGCATCCTCTTCCCCACTGAAAAACCCTGGCTCAAGCTGGCGCAGGCAGCGCTCTACACCGTTGCCTGTCTGATACTCGTGGTCGGTATTCTCGCATTGATCGATACGACCGTCTATGCCAACCGTGCCTATCCCAATACCTATTTTGCAGGGATGCCGATTGCCAATAAGTCCTTCTCTGAAATACAAAAAATACTTCAAGACAAAATTGCCACGCTGGAACAGGAGGGTCTGACCTATACCTATGAAAACCAGACCTGGCAGGCAGCTCCAAGCGAACTAGGGTTGACACTCGACTACCAGCCGTGGACAGCAGAGATTGAATATTTTGCCACAGACAGCGACCCGATTGAAAATACGTTTTCCAAACTGCGCCTATTCCTCTATCGCCAGGAGTTCAAGCCCGATCTCAAGGTCCAGAATGCCGAACTCTACGAGGAATTCCTCACCGCACTTGCTGCTGATGTTGATATCCCGGAAACCGATGCCAGCTTAAAAATAGAAAACGGCGAAGTTGTCATCACTCCTTCCCAACCCGGCAAACGCATCAACCGTGGCGAGTTGATCGCGGAAACCAATGCCCAGCTCAATGAGCTCCGTGCCCCGCGTGTCGAAGTCCGACTGCAGGAAGTCCAACCCCGGGTTACAGCCGCGGATGTCGAACCATTGCAGGAGCAAGCTCGCACCTGGTCCCAGCAGACTGTCCATCTCCGCTACGACCTGCACGACTGGGAGATTAAACCAGACGAACTGAGCACCTGGATTTCTACTGCCTACGATCCGGAAACCGGTAACGTTATCCTCACGACTAACTCTGAAACCGGCGTTGCCGCGCTGCAGGAACGTGGGAAAAACGGATTCAACCAGCCTCCCAGAGACGCGGTCTTTGAGTTTAATGACGGCAAGGTCGTCAGGTTTGAACCGAGCATTGACGGTATAACCATTGATGCCCAGCAAACCCTGCTTCAGCTCGACGCAGCGCTACAAGCCGGTGAAAAAACAACCGAAATCGCCGTCATGATCCAGGAACCGGAAGTAAAAACCGAAGAGGTCAATGACCTGGGCATCAGGGAACGTATCGGCCGGGGCGTCTCCTATTTCAACGGCTCATCCTGGGCCCGTATGCACAACATCCAGACCGCCGCAGCCAAACTCAACGGCACCATCGTTCCCCCGCACACCGAGTTCTCGTATAACGATACCCTCGGTGATGTTACCACTGCTACCGGCTATGTAGTCGGGCTGATCATTTCCCAGGGGCGGACGCAGGAGGGCGTGGGCGGCGGAGTCTGCCAGCCCTCCACTACCATGTTTCGGGCGGCGCTCGATGCCGGCTTTCCGATCACGGAACGATACGCGCATGCCTACCGCGTGCATTATTACGAGGAAGGCGGTCCCGGCTACGAACATGCAAAGCCCGGCATGGATGCGACGGTCTATGCCCCAAGCAAGGATTTAACGTTCCTGAACGATACCGACTACTCGATCCTCATCCTCACCCACTACGAACAGGAAAGCTATCGGCTAACCATCGACCTTTACGGAACATCTGACGGGCGTACCGTAGCAATAACTGAACCAAAAGTATATAACGTTACCAAAGCGCCTGCCCCGGAATACTATGATGTTCCTGACAAGCCGGTTGGCTATATCAAGCAGATAGACTGGGCAGCTGGCGGGGCGGATACTGAATTCAGCCGCACAGTCACCTACCCGGATGGCACCGTGAAGGAAGAAACCTGGACGAGCCACTACAAGCCATGGAGTGCCAAATATGAACGCGGCACTATGGTTGAGGGAGAACCAGTCCCCGCACCGACCCAGTAGTAATGCAAAGGAATTTGATGCACGTTTCGCTCGGTTACGCGATTGTATTTGCTTCAACCGTTCTCTATGCGTCGCTCGGTCCGCTCATGAAGCGGGCCAACGCCAAACTGCCGCCCTTTACGGTGATCGCTATTGCCATGATCGTCCTCGCGACCGGTGCTATCATCTGTTCGCTCGTCTTTGAAAAAGGCAGCCGTATCGCATACGGAGCATATAAGCAAGAAATTATATTGCTCATCATCGCAGGGCTGCTCAATCTTGCCGCTTTCTGGCTCGGCGTACTCGGCTACAAGTATATGCCGCTCTGGCAGCAGAGCATGTTCACCTTTTTTACGCCTCTGCTGACCGGACTATTCGCATTTCTCATCCTGAAGGAACCGATCGAGGCAAAAATGTTCCTCGGCCTTGTGCTCATGAGCTTAGGTCTATATGTCAGTGTCCGGTGATTACACTCGATCGCCTCAAAAACGCCTTTCTTGACTTTCTCTTCCCGCCCTTCTGTGCTGTCTGCCGCAAGCCGGGCAAATGGTTATGTGCTGACTGCTGCGAGGCGGTAAAACCAGAAAAAGAATGGAATTGTCTTGTTTGTAATCAGGCAACCGCTCCATACGCAATCTGTTCAGCTTGCCAGCCTACCGCACTGCTGAATGGCCTGTTCATCGCTAGCCACTTTAACAGTACAATGCAAAAAGTAATTCATGCCTACAAATATAAATATGTTGAAACGATCGCACCTCTGCTCGCTGATCTATACTGTACGCTTTTGGCAACAGATGAAGTGTTTATAAAACTAACGCAAGTAGATACACTCCTTATCCCAGTCCCTCTCCATCGCAAGAGACTCAACTGGCGGGGATTTAATCAGAGCGAACTTCTGGCTCGGGAATATGCAAAGCGTTTCCCCAGGTGGCGCATAGCTTCTGGTCTGGAACGCATGCATGAAACCAAGACGCAAATGGAGCTTGATCGCGAGAACCGTTTGAAAAATATGATCAATGCGTTCAGTTATACTGGCGGAAATTTGGAAAATAAAACCGTGCTGCTCGTCGATGATGTGAGCACTACCGGAGCGACCCTCTTCTCCTGCGCTGAAGCGCTCAAGCCGGCAAATCCTAAGGAGATCTGGGGACTTGTGCTCGCGCATGGCTAATAACCTGTGTATCATGTAATAAATTATCTGGTTCAGAGATACGCTGATGCTTTCGATCATCATACCAACCCTCAATGAAGCTCATTTTCTGCCCGGACTACTCACGGATATCAAATCGCAGGATCTTCCTGAGCATGAGATTATTGTATCTGACGGCTGCTCCGAAGACGACACGCTTCAAATCGCCGAGCAATACAACTGCAGGACAGTAACAAGTCAGAATCGTAACCCTGCACACCAGAGAAACGCAGGAGCCAAAGCAGCACTCGGTGACCAGTATTTGTTTCTGGATGCGGATACCCGTATTCCGGACGGATTCTTCCCGACGGTTCTCGATGAGTTCACAAGCCGGAAACTGGATGTGGCGGGATTTTATTTCAAACTTAACTAAAGGAAAATGATCTACAGGATCGCATCCCTCTGGGGATATACCAATATGTGGCTATTCCATCGTTTCTACCCGCTCTCAATCGGTGCGGGGATACTCGTCAGAAAAATCCACCACGAAGCAATCAATGGATTTGATGAAAGCATAATTCTCGGCGAGGATCATGATTATTCTGCGAGAATCAAAAAAGCATCAGGGAAATATGGTTTGATTACCTCAAAAAAAATACTCTATTCCGTGCGCAGATTCGAAAAGGAAGGTCCGTGGTCTGTAGCTTACAAATGGTATCGGGCTATGTTTTCTTTTCTGCTTCACGGTCCGGTCAGAAAAAAATCATTAACTATGACTATGGATATTATTAGCAGCATACGGTCAAACGGAGACAGCGATGCCTGATAGACAAAATCATACACATACTCTGGAAGAAAAGGTGTTTTCTCTGGTCCGAAACCTCAGGGAATACGGAAATTACAACAAAAGCCTGCCCCATGCCACCAGGTTGCTTTATTGTTCCCGACCTGATCTGACAGAGCAGGAGTGCAGTACCATCATGAACCAGTACTCCAGACTGTATGACCGGATTTCTCAGATAATTTCAGAAAACAGCCAGACCGCTCTACTGCTCTATCAGAAAAGCAAAATTGACGACTGGAGCCTGACTCAGGCCAGCCCGATCAACGCAAATACAACGACTTGCCGAATCGATGAACCATGGCTCATAATCCGCATGGCCAACTTCATCATCGACTGGAGCCTGGTCAGGTAATTACTCAACAACAATTCTTACTATTATTTCCGCTATCATTTCGATGCGCACTCGCGTGAAGTGATGATTGAGTTTTTGTAACCAGCCCGCTTGATGGCAGGCATAACAATAATATCTATGTCGTATTTGTCTGATAGTTAAATCCGAAATACCCCACTATCCCGGTAAAGACAACCACAGAAAACGTGCTGAGCCGCTCCATGAGTCCGAAGTATGCTGCGGGTACAATACCCGTCCCGATGGAACCTACGAACATGATGACAAGCGCTATGATGGCAGCTTTGCCGAGCCATCGATGTTCCGTTCCTTTACGGCTGCCGACATAGAGCATAGTGAGGGAAATAATTGATAACAAAACGACAGAAATCGTAACAATGTAAAAATGAAATATGTCCTGTACTGTCCCCTGAAATCCCTGACCAGACAGCGGGAAAAGGGTATAGCCGATAAAGGAAATCCAGTGCATGAGCATAAAAAAAAGCATGCCCCGGCGAAACAGCGGATGCTCGCTCCTGAGCTGAAGGAAAATAACAGTACAGCACAGGCAGGCAAGAGCACCATATATCGTTGACAGACGTGAAGCAACGAGAAAAGAGGGCGCATCAGTCGCGGTCAGATCGCTGACCGCCTGACTCATACGGTCATACCCCGGATATTGACGTGTTCCGATGATGATATGCAGGAAATAAAACAAGCCTGCGATGATACCGCTGAGGCTCAGCCAGTTTTCTGCAGATTTAGGTTGCATAGATTTCTTCCACTATATGCTTTTATTGCTATCAATGACTCTGATGAACGCCCCGCATACTGCTCCGCAAAATGACAAAACAGAAAAAAAGATGAACATCTCCATCCGGGTGCTTAGAAAGCCGTACAGGGAAAACAATCCAAGAAAAACAAAGAAATGAATCAACCAGATTGAACTTAACACACGATGGATATGCTCCATAATACCTTCTCCCCTACTATTCACGTTCATTATCCTTCTTGATCATCTTTAACGTTTGTACATACAAATTCTTGACGCCGGTATTCTTCTCACGTGTAATTATCTGCTCAAAAACCGGGACGAGCTGCTTTCTGGATGCGGGATGATTTTTAGCGATTTCAGCAAGTGCAAAAGCCGCGCACCATCTGATTACCGTGGTATTGACCGGATCGTCTGTTGTATTTCTCAGCAGGTTTGGAATGGCTTTAGCAGCCTGGGCAGGATACTCTTTGGCCAGATTGCCGATGGCTTCCGGCACGCCCCACTTAACCCTGGGTAACGGAAAATTTACATGTTTTATCAGTATATCAAGGTAGGGCGCCAGGAGAGCTGGCTTTTGTTCTGAAACATGCTTCATGACATCAGCGCAGGTGCCTTTATGCGCGCCGGTGGCAGATTGGAAAAACGCCATAAATTCCTTAACCGGTATAGCACCGGAAACAATCGCTTTCACAAGCCGGGTCTGCTTTTCTTTTGGCTTGAGCGAAGATTGGAGGATTTCTTCTATAGCTGACATGAATATTAGACTCTCATTCTAGATACTAAAAAAGGATAAAGAACTTTTCCCTCTTATCAGGGAATTTGTTTTCCTTATCCTCCTGTAATATTTTAAAAAATGTTTTCACTCGCAGCTTAAGGAAGCTTCTCATCTCACAAATCTTGCAAGCTTGATGTTTATGTGGCGCTGCCATGTCGCTCGCGAGCGACATCATGTTTTGGGGTCGCCACGTCGTTCGCGAAAGACGTGGCGGAGAGGGTGGGAAGAAGTTAGGATTTATATACTACGGGATAGGCCTTGTAAAAAACGTCAAACTTAAACGACGATGGTTGTTGGGTCGTTTGGTGTAGGCTCTGCCTGTTTCTCTACTTCGTCTTCAACAACGGAATCAGATGGATTTTTTTTCGACTGTTTACGATTTCTTCGATTAATTTTTTTTATTGCTGCTTGAGCCATCTCGCCCTCGGCTACTTCTCGTTTGAGAACTTCAGTGCTTAAAGTGTTGCGTATTTCGTCTAATTCGACTTTGATGTCTGGATACATGATGCGCAACTCTTTTTTTATGGCTTTGAGGATAGGCTCAGTAACTAGCAAGTTAGCCAAAATATATTTACTTGTAGCCTGTCGCTGATTGTTGAATTCGTCGAGAGAATTTTTTTTCAAACCCTCTTTGCTTATCAAAAAAAGGTCATAAATATGATCTTTGTTTTTATGACTGAGATTTAATAAATCTAGATCGAGTACAAGTTCCTCGCTTATTGGCTTAGTAAAATTTATTTTATAAACCTGCCAGATTACGCCATTCGTGAGAATTACCCAATCGACGCCTTTGTTTGCTGCATAATCAACAGCTTGTTTAATATGGTTATCTTTTAAGGTTAGTCCGATTGCTTTCACTTCAATCAGTAATGCGAATTTTTCTTCCAGGACAATGGCCAAATCACACCAAGTCCCTCGAATTGCATGTTCTGTAGTAATTTCTGAATATTTATCATAGCCGAACAAGTCCGATAATAGATCCGTTACTATTACTACGGTGTCAGATTCATTGATGTCTCTAGCTTTGGCAGATGACAGTATTGACTGAAACCGCTTTAATTTTTCAATCAGTCGTTGCCCTACTTTAGCATTGTAATTTGGCATTGAGGCTCCTTTCAGGAAACAAAAACAGTAACTTACATGCAGAATATAGCAGAAAGCACAAATTTACTAAATATTTGCGTAGCTCACATTTTTTTATGACTTTCTACGATTGCAGCTTAGCACCATTGCATGTACATCTCAAACTGATAGCCCGCTCAATGAGTTTGCTGGTATAGCTAGCATATTGATAACATACAAAAACAGCCCCTGAACAATTGTTCAGGGGCTGGGCTGATCATTTGAGAGTCTCTTTTATTCGGCGTAATAGCGGTGTCAAAACTGATCCGCTTTTTTTCACTGATGATTCCCTGCATCGGGCAGCATATTCTTTTAAATATGCCTCATAGTACACAAGCCGTAACGGTCGGTATGGCTTCGTGGATACGACCAGACCTTCATTATGCTGCTCCAGCCGACGATCGAGATCGTTGGTCGAGCCTTTGTACAGCCAGTCAGGCTTAACCGTGCTTTGAAGTATGTAGAAGTACCACATGGCAGATATCTCATAAAAAAAACATGACCTACGGTAGGGCATGTATGGTACGGGGTCTATGTATTGAGGTACAAATATTTGATTAAGCTTGGATGTAGTATTGGAGTGGGGTTGTATCAGTTCATCTGATTCGTTTGTAGTTGTACCTCTGCTGAGAGGAAGCCGGAATAGTTTGGGCAGAGGGATGTTGTTCGCGAATGACCAACAACATAGCTGAGCCACGGCACTCGCGAGCGACATTATTTTTTGGCGTCGCCACGTCGTTCGCGAACGACGTGGCGGAGAGGGTGGGATTCGAACCCACGGTCGCCTTTCGGCGACGGCGGTTTTCAAGACCGTTCCTTTCAACCACTCAGGCACCTCTCCAGATATCTTCAAACTTTTCTTGGAACGCTTCTGCGAAAAGTGAAAGATTATTAATGAACAACAGTGAGTATATCTATTTACCCTGGTACGGGCAAGTCTAACCTGAAAACAGCTTTCACACCACCAAAAATGCGACTATAATTCCAGCAGCACCCCCTTTTTCATCATAAGGCAAAACGATGAATGCCATCATAGTTCACGGTATACCGAGCAAGGATGAGTATTTCTCTGACCACTATCCATCTGCAAGCAACAGTCACTGGATTCCCTGGCTGCAGAAACAACTGCTCATGCGCGACGTCAGAACCGATACCCCGGAAATGTTTAAAGCCTATAAACCGGATTACCAGGAATGGAAGACTGAATTTGAAAAAAATGCCATAACTCCTGAGACGATCCTGGTCGGGCACTCCTGCGGTGGAGGATTTCTCCTCCGCTGGTTATCGGAGAACAAAAAAGCCATAGTCAATAAAGTTATTCTGGTTGCTCCCTGGCTCGACCCCGATAAGCGGAAAGGGAATGGTTTCTTTGACTTTACCATCGACCCGAATCTGGGCGCGCGTGCCGGACAGATTATTGTTTTCGAGAGCACGAATGACGAAAAGGATATCTATGCCAGCTTGAAAATGATCAAACGCAGTATCAAAAACATTACTGTCCGCACTTTCGAAAACTATGGCCATTTTTGTTATGAAGATCTGGGCACCGATGCTTTTCCTGAACTACTGGAAGCAGTTTTAGACTGACTTGTCAGCACTTTGCCACTAATCAAGGAATACCATGCCACTGCATCTGACTGATCTCATGAATACACCTGACCCAGTTCTCGCTTATAACGTATTGCGCGCCTTGAAAAAGGATACGGCTGAAAGCAAAAAACGGCTGCTTGCTGACGAACGTATCCAGGCTCTCGTTCAAGAACTCCAGGACTGGCCTGGTCCGCAGCTAAGCAGCCATAAAAGCGCCAGCCAGTTTTTTCATAAACTGGTATTCCTCGCAGATATCGGCCTAAGGCATGATGATCGGGGTATGAAACATATTATCAGCACTATCCTTAAAAGTGCCGATGACCAGGGAATACCCTGTATCGGCATGAATATCGGCACAGCGTATGGCGGTACGGGGAAAGATACAAAAGCCTGGGCGCTCTGCGATGCTCCGAATGTGCTCTATGCCCTGAAGCGTTTCGGCGTGAGTGATACCCGTCTTAATAAAGCCACAACACATCTCGCTGGGCTGCATCAGGATAATGGTTTCGGCTGTCGCGTCTCCCCTGCTCTCGGCACCTGGCATGGACCCGGGAGAAAAGCGGATCCCTGCCCGTATGCAACCCTGATCATGCTCAAGCTGCTGTTGCTGGACAAAAAAAAGTATCAGGAAGAGATAAAACTGAGTACTGCCTGTCTGCTCGATTTATGGGAAAACAGCAAGACCAGGCATCCGTACATCTTTTATATGGGCACTGACTTCCGCAAGCTAAAACTGCCGTTCATCTGGTATGACATCCTGCATGTCGTGGATGTGCTCAGCCAGATCCCTGCCTGCGTGCAGGACCGCAGACTGCTCGATATGTATGCGGTGATCAAAACCAAGGAAACCGCGCAGGGATACACTCCCGAATCAGTATATCTTCCCTGGAGAGCCTGGGACTTCGGCCAGAAAAAGCAGCCCAGTGATTGGATGACCTTCATAATCAGTAGAATAAAGCAGCGCCTGCAAATACGAAAACCATAAGCCTCCATTCTACATACCAAGGAGCATGCCAATGCGTATCCCAAAAATTCTCTATCCAGCCGGAATTTTGATCCTCTCAATAGGACTATGGGCACTCTGGTCGACGTCCCGTACTGACAGCACGAAAACCCCGAACAACAAACCGCAACCGGATAAGCCATGCGGCCTGGAAACCTGTCATGGACTGGATGTCTCCTGTGGTCCAGACATCGCCGAGATGTGCACCGAGATGTACATGGCAGGTGACGGGTGCCTGCAATTTGTGCACTGCGGCTATGTGAATGGTCAATGCACCCAAATCGATACCGCCCGCTTCGAACAGTGCGCTGCCTGTGTCCAGCGCTGCGAGCAGCTTAACCCAGATGATCCGACACAGTTTTTCCAATGTGAAAACGCATGCGTAAACTAGTAAAGCGCTATGCCTTATTCATCATAATCAGCGCCGTCATACTGTTCTGGCTTCCCTGGACATTGATCTCAGTCACCAGCAGTGACAGCATAATCAGAGTGATCGACGAACTACCGGTAGCTGACGCTGTCATTATATTCGGCACGAGAGTCGACGACACTGGAGAGATCTCTCTGCTACTCAGGGAACGGCTGGAGGCCGGTATCGCGATCCTAGATGCAGGCAAAGCAGAATCGATCGTCGTATCAAATACAGAATATGCCAGCGTAGTTATGGCAGAATATCTGTTAGCTGCCGGCATTTCCAAAGACAGGATCGAAATAGACACAGCAGCTGACAAGACTCCGGATACATGCACCAATGAAATCAACACCCATGGAGATAATCGCTCGCTGATTTTCGTCTCTCAAGGCTATCATCTCCCGAGGCTCCTATACCAATGCCGGCGAGCTGGCATAACGGGTATTGCCTTCCCTGCTGAATCAGCACAAATCTCCGATCGCCCTGCATATCCAATTACCACAATACTTTTAACCAGAGCAGGACGGTACACACGCGAAGCATCACTTACCTGGCTGGCATGTCTTGGTTTGTATCGATAAGCCTGTAGTTACTCTCATGCGTAGACAACCTGTTCATCCTGCGATTCAGACCACCATGACGGTGATGTGCCATTTGATTGCAGATGGGTATCAGGCAGTCAATGCAATGTTTAGCGATCATATTGTAAAAATCCTTGATAACCCTTGACGAAAACCATTAATAATCAGACAATAGAATGATGTTATTAAATACAAAAAGGAGAAAAAATGGTTAAATGGTATCAAAGCCTCCAGACCCGCCTGACGATCAGCTTCCTCCTCCTGATTAGTGCTATCGCGCTCGGCACCTTCTTCTACACGGTCAATGAAGGAAAGAAAGCGATCACGGAACAGATGCGGGAAGAGCTGATGCTGACTGCCAATGTTATGGCGAGTCAGTTGGACGGTGATATTCTCGCCTCCCTGCATGAAGGCGACGAATTCAAAGACGAATACTGGCAGATCGATGATTTGCTAGAAAAAATGCGGGGAGATAACGAGCAAATCATTTATACGTACACCATGCGGATCAATACTGACGACAGCGTCGCTTTTGTCGTTGATACTGACAATGAAGAAACATACGCTGATATACAGAAAAATCTAGATGAAGCGGTCTTGATAGACATGGTTTACGAAGATGCTCCTGTGGATGAGATTAAAGAGGGGTTGAAAGGTCCCTATGCGACCGAAGAACCCTATACCGATGAGTGGGGCACATTCATGACCGGCTATGCTCCGATCCTCGACTCTGAGAGTAACGCCGTAGCTGTCCTCGGTGTCGACTTTGATATCTCCACAGTCAAGGAAAAACAGGATTTCCTCAGCTCACGCATTTACATCATCATCGCGGGCGCTATCAGTGCGGCGACCCTGATCATCCTCTACTTCAGCAGCACTATCATTAAAGACCTGAATAAAATCACTAAAGTTGCCCAAGAAGTCTCCAAAGGCAATCCGAATGTCACAATTCCTGAAATCAAAACAAAAAGTGAAATCTACGAGTTGAATGAGGGTATGAAAAGCGTTCTTGCCGCAGTAGAATTCCTGACCGAGAATGTGCAAAGCAAATCAGCACCGGGAGGTAAATAACATGGGACAAATACTTGTATCCTACTTCAAAAAAGCTGAAGAAAAAGGCGGTATCCAGGCGCAGGTTAAACTGGCCATGATCACCAAAATGTCCAGCATCAAAGCCCAGGAAGCGCCGGACTCCCCGGAAAACATCAAAATTTTCGAGGAAGCATTAGCTCAACTGTAAAAAAAAGTGAAGTTTATTTAAGCAAACCTGAACGAAAAATCCCGCCATCTGGCGGGATTTTTCGTAGATTCACATGCATCTACCTAAATACACATACCACGCATCCGTGCCAGTCAGCTGCCTACCAGCCTCGTCGCAATACGCATAATCCTGTGTCTCTACATAACACCGACACAGCTGACCGATGTCATGCTTACGCAGGCGCTTCGGCAACTTTTCAAAACGATGCAAGTCTCCATGCGCCAGATCGTAAAACGCTAGCGCCAGCTTCCACCAGTCAGCCTCGGCCATGTGCAGGACTTCCCAGCGCGTTATGCGATCTCTGCGTTGAGACAGGGCTTTGGTGCCAAGTGATGTAGATTTACTCATGCCGACTCCGGATAAGCTTATATGCTGCTTTACGTTGTCAACCTGTTTATACTACAATTCGTCCCGACCAGACAGGTATAATTTCATATTTTAACAAGTAATCGAGGTTATCATGCGCATCCCGTCCCAAGTCAAAAAGCTGTTCGAACAACAGGCTTTGGTTGCCTTTGCCACTGCCGGCAGTGACGGCAATCCCAATGTCGTACCGATCTACTGGAAAACGATTCTTGACGATGAGACAATCCTGCTTCTCGATAACTATATGAACATGAGTAAAGATAACCTGTCTGCCAATGCTTACGTATGCATTTCAGTCTGGGATCCGGAAACCGAGGAGGCCTACAAGCTCAAGGGAACTGCGACCTACCATACCGCTGGTCCTGTTTTTGAAAGTGGAAAACAGGTAATGCAGGCGAAGAAACCAGACCGGGCACCTAGGGGTGTTGTTGCAGTAGCTGTCATGGAAATCTACACCATCAAGCCCGGACCCGAAGCCGGTTCCCGCTTATAAAGCCAGTAACTATACCTAACAGTTTGTATTCAAGGGGGAAAGCCGTGTCTAAACCAGAAACTCCCGATACCCGCTATTACCTCGATCTTGATCTGAAGAAGGGCAGCATCATCGACTGGGGTTATGATGATCGCTTCAATCTGGTTGGTGAAGAACTCCCCTTTCCCCAGCATCGTATATTTCTCAGCAAAGGCCAATACCACAAGCTGGCAAAAAAAGCCGGCAGCTGATAGCCCGATACCCATTATCATCATGGACATAACATGAATTGGATATTTCTTGCGTTACTGACTGCTTCCTTGTACGGCATTTATAACTTTTTCATCAAAATCGCTTCAGGCCATATTAATCAAATTGCTGGTGCAGTCATCCTCCAGATCGTCGCTGCTCTGCTGGGATCAGTAATCCTGATCTATCTCAAACTAAGCAATACTCAACTGGAGATTTCCTCGAAAGGTATTTTATTCGCCATACTCGCCGGAGTTGGTGTTGGACTAGCAGAAATCACTTCCTTTATTGTTTTTTCTAAAAACGTCCCTGCATCTATCGGTATACCTATCATCATCGGCGGATCTGTCGTCATTAGCGCCCTGCTTGGTCTCTTTTTCCTTAAAGAAAACTACACACCGGTACATGTGATCGGTTTGGTATCGATAGTCGCAGGCATAACCCTGTTATCGATTAAATAATTTTTTTAGTTCAGCTGACCTCGCCAGGATACTTGACGCACTCCGCTTGACATTATTAGTACTAATAATCTGCGTTTGACTGCATTTTCCAAGAAGTGCCTATGAAAACCAAAAAATTCGTCGCTGTCCTGAACAAAAAGATCGAGACGGGAAAAATCATGAATGCCCTTGCCCACATGACGGTCGGGCTGGTAAACGCACACCCTGATGAAGACATGGGAGTGATCGACTACGCGGACAAGGACGGAAGCGCACACTATGCTTCCAAATTCCCCTATATCATCCTGAAGGCTGATAATTCCAACAAAATCAGGAACCTTCGTAATGCCTGTATAGATAAAGGTATTCCCTTCGCTTCCTTCACGCAGTGCATGACCGTCGGTGGCTGGGAGGAACAGGTCGAACGATCCCGTACAACACCCGAAGCGGAGCTTGAATACTACGGCATCTGCCTGCTCGGAGAGCGGGAAGTACTTGATGAGCTGACCAAAAAGTTTTCCCTGTGGGTGTAAGCCCTGATCAGCACGACAAACAGACAAACGGTTACCCGCTCAGCTAACAGTACACAGAACTGCACCTGCTCTGCGTATCCGTGCATGTTAACCATTTAGCTTGCTAAAAAAACGTTGCACATCTCATCAAAAATAATTTTTTACTTCACGATTATGACTATTATAAAGGTTAAAAAAACGATAGAACACCTGTTTGTTCGCGTTTATTCTATCTATAAACGTTAACAGTTATCGCAAACGGCTTGCCTACCTCGAGCAAAAAAAGATCATCACCCTCGCTGAGTATGCCAGGCAGTCTGGGCTATCCCATTCCAATCTGCTCAACAAAGCCAAACGCCAGAGTATCGAAGCTTTTTTGGAAAAAAATGTCTGGAAGATCGGAATCTGAACCAAAAACGCGCCATTATCTTTTTCACAGGAACAAGGGTATACTATTCAGGTCATCATTGATTAATATTCGAGAAAACATTCATGCCAGACACACCTCCCACATTTCAAGACCTTGGCCTATCAGCTGACGCGCTTGCCGCCATCGCCAAAAAAGGCTTCGAGGAACCCTCCCCCATCCAGCAGCTCGTCATCCCCAAGCTCCTCCGCAACAGTACGGACATTATCGCTCAAGCGCAAACCGGCACCGGCAAGACAGCCGCCTTCGGCTTGCCGCTCATCGAGATGCTCAATCCGCGCGAATTCAGCGTGCAAGCGCTCGTCCTCACTCCGACCCGGGAACTCGCTATCCAGGTCTCAGATGAAATCCGCTCTCTACGGAGCGACTCGCGCCTGCAGGTCATCCCGGTCTATGGCGGCCAGTCGTTCAACCAGCAACTGAGAAGCTTGAAGAAAGGCGCACATATTGTCGTCGGTACGCCCGGACGAGTTATTGACCATCTGCACCGCCGCACCCTCCGGCTTGAAGACATTGAATTCCTCGTACTCGATGAAGCTGACGAAATGCTCAACATGGGCTTCATCGAAGATATGGAAGAAATCATCAAGCATACCAATCCCGACAAGCGCACCCTCCTGTTTTCTGCAACCATGCCCCCGCGTATCAAGGAGCTAGCAAAAAAATATCTGAAAGAGCAGGAATTCATCACCGTCAAACAGCAGCCACTCACCCCGCGCCAGACTGAGCATATTTACTATGAAGTAAAGAATGCGGAAAAATTCGAAGCTCTCTGCCGGATCATTGATATTGAGGATGAATTCTATGGGCTGGTATTCTGCCGGACTAAAAGCGATGTCGATACGGTGGTCAGCCAGCTGATCGAGCGCGGCTATGATGCGGATGCGATCCATGGCGACATTTCCCAGGACCAGCGGGAGCGGACGCTCATGAAGTTCCGGCAACGGAGAATCAACGTGCTGGTCGCCACCGATGTAGCAGCCCGTGGGCTCGATGTCGTTGATCTCACGCATGTGATTAACTATGCCCTGCCGCAGGATCCGGAATCCTATGTGCATCGAAGCGGCCGTACCGGTCGGGCCGGCAAGCAGGGAACCTCCATCACCTTTATCACCCCGCGCGAATATCAGAAACTGCTGTTTATTCAAAGGATTTCGAAAACCGCCATCAAGAAATCGATTGTCCCGGACGTCAAAGACATCATCAAAGCGAAAAAGAAAAAAATTGCTGACGAGGTCATGGAAATCAATGCGCAGGAAATCGGAGAGACGTACCATAACTGGGCCAAAAAACTACTCGAACACGGTTCAGAGAGTGACATGCTCGCCAGAATCCTCTACCATGCCTACCATGCCGAACTGGACCCGGACATGTACGATGAACTGCACACAGAACGCCACAGCCGCGGCCAGGACCTAGAGGGTCAAGCACGCCTCTTCGTGGCGCTCGGCAAAAAAGACAGCATCACTCCTCCCAAGCTCGTGAAGTTCATCATTCAAAATACCGGCGTGCCCAATGAGCTCATCAATGAAGTACAGGTGTATGACCAGTTCTCATTCATCACCGTGCCATTCGCGGAAGCAGAACGCATTCTTGCCATTTTTCAGAAAAAAAATACCGGCAAAAAACCCTTAGTTACCAAGGCACGCAAGAAAGAATCATGACCGAAAGCTTGTGGGAACAGATCTCACGCTTAACGGCTGAACGCATCGATATCGAGCCCTACAATCCAGACTGGCCGCTCGACTTTATCGCAGAAGCCGAACATCTACGGAAAATCCTGCCGGCATATCTGATCGGCCGCATTGAACACTTTGGCAGTACCGCAGTTCCCGGTCTCATGGCCAAACCGATCATTGACATGCTCATCGAGGTTACCAGCCTGAAGCAAACAGTCGAACTGATTGTCCCCATCCTGCAGGCAAAAGGTTACGAATACATTTGGCGTCCGACCTTTGGCGATGATCCGCCCTGGTATGCCTGGTTCATCAAGCGGGACAGACAAGGGAAGCGCACTCATCATCTGCACATGGTTGAAGATGATTTCCCGCACTGGGAACGGTTGCTGTTCCGCGATTACCTACGCGCGTTCCCGAAAGTTGCGCATGAGTATGGAACGCTCAAAATGCAGCTGGCACAATCGTACCCGCATGACCGCGAAAAATACACGCAGGGGAAAACTGGTTTTATCTGCCGGGTGACCGGGCAAGCCAAAGAGTATTTTCATAATCATACTCATCTCGAAGATCCAAGCACGTGTAGGGATTCTCAGCATCTTACATGAAATTACTACCACCAAACCATACGGAACATAAGCATCCGCCACTATTCTCCATTGTGTTATTCTGCCTGCCCTGGCGAGGGAGCAAACGTCAGGGAACTTGAGAATCCGCGTTGACACAATCCTGAAAACCAACCCTCAAATGCACACTGCCACGCTCTGCTCGCAGTGACATCCCTTTATTCCCGACAGCAGTGATGATACTATAGAGACTGAATAACTCTAGCGTCCTTTGCGACAGTGAGGTATACTAGAGTGATAGTTTTTTAGTAACGCACGAATCATGCTTATGTCTCGAAAAATGTTTGTCGGTGTACTCTCAGGCTATGCCTTTGCCAAGCTTATTAGCGGTAAAAAAGCCGGCGAAGAGGGCGCCGTCCACTCTGTTAGCTTTACCGTTAAGAAGAAAAAAGTACATATCCACCACTGGCTGCACCTGAGTGTGATCCTCGTGATCCTCAACCACCTCGCGATCTACAGCTCGCTTATCTATGGCTTGCTCTACGGCATGATCGCCCAGGGGCTTACCTATTCCGACCGTTATCAGTTTATCTATCCGGTTTCCAGTCAAGAGTCACTGGACAATAGTCATAAGTCTTAAGTCTTAAGTCTTGAGTCTTGAGTCTCACATCGTATTACTGAACCCTACACCCTGAACCCTGTACCCTCTGTCCTCCACGCTGCCATCTAGATGCTAAATAGCAGAGGGGAAGCACCTACCAGAGACGGAAGGGTTCCCTTTTTTATTCAGTTGTTTAAAAGCATCCAGGGGTGGTCCCCTGACCCGGATGCTTTTTTGCGGGCGGCGAGCTATTCTGGCTCGGCTACCCGCAGAGGGAGGTCTGGAAAATTTTGAACCGGTGGCACCTCCATGACCGCCGGCTCGTTGATGCTGATCCACCGCTCGCAGACGAGGGTGCCAGCCTCGTCATACAAGCGGACCTGCACGCCTATCCAGTACACGCTCGGCCAACCTCCGGCCGGAGCACGAAACTGGAAGGTGGCGGTCTCACCGCTGCCGACGGTCTGCGTCAGCGGATCAGTGATAAAATCATCGGTATCTACGACATTATAACCGATGACCTCCACGACGCCGCTGATGGGGCTGGTTACGTCAACCGTAAACCAGTCCCCAGGCGCGACCTTGGCCGGCGCGGTGATGACGAGCTGGTCGCAGATGCTTGCCGGGCAATCCGTCTTCACGGTCAGGGGCACCGTGATCGGAGCGACAGAGCTGTCGCAGCATCCGCAGTTGGCAACTGCGGTGGCTGTAGTGCTGACCGTCAGCGTGTTTGAAACGTTGACGGTGACCGCCTGCTGCAACTGCGCCTCGAGCGCGGCGCTAAGCCCATCGACGAGCCCCCAGGCATACCCGTCGTCCCAGACGAGAGCGAGGAGGTCGTCCTCACTCGAGTCTTCGGGGCTTGCCTCCGGTGCGACCGGCTCGTCCTGGCAGCAGTCCCAGGCAGTGAGGGCGTCGAGCTCCTCAGCTGTCGGCATGGCGTCGCCCATGGCGAGGAGGGCTTTGCTGTTCTCGCCAGTCGCGGTCGCGGTGTACGTCTCACCCGCGTAAATCACCGCGACCGATGCGCCCTGGTCGCCTTGCGCGTAGGCGACGACTTTGATTTCCGGCGTGGCAGCCGGGGTTGATGGGGCAGGCTTGAAAGCCATCAGCCCGAGGACGATCGCGGCCAGAAGGCCAAAAACCGAAAGAGCATTTTTCCCGTTCATCATAACCTCCTTGGTCTCGGCGCTCCGGGAATGAGCGCATTGACCGAACATGAAATGCCGCCTTGCGAACTTTCTGCTGCTCAGCGGGAAGGGCGGGAGCCCTTTAGTCTAACTGTGCGTCTTATTCCCCCTCTTGATGCAAGAGGGTGCAAGGCCTGCCCGCCGTAGCATTTTGCGTAGGCGGGGGGGGAGTTAGCCAGACTAAAGGGCTCTCTGCCCGTACAGGAGGTCAGGACCTTTAGATGTTTACATATCCTCCGTCTCTGGTAGGTGGATGGTTTCTCGTCATCTCGGGGCTGCTTGGCTCGTCCGGAGTCCAGCATTTGAACCTCGACGATAATTTGTTACAATCGACCCGGAGCGTGCTAAATTTTGAGAATGTTTGACTCCCCAGTCTTGCTTCTCTCTCCTCTTTTGAGGAAATTGGCGCGCTCCATCTCCGACTGACTGTCGGAGGGAGATGGCGAGAAGTTCTCCACCTATCAGATCACCTGCGTGCTCTTCTGAGCGCCGCACGTATTATTTAGTAATCCAGCTCTATAGCTTTTAGCATTTATTTCTGGAAAGTGAGATAATATAATTTATTAATGTACTTATCTAGGATTATCTGGGCCATAATATAAATCATTATTGTCAATATGTCAAGTATTATTTTAAATTATCTTAGATAATATAAATAAATAAAACCATTATGAAAAAACAGCGTTTATTCCCAATACTGGTAACACTATCTCTGTTGATTGGATCTGCAGCCATGTACCTTTTTGTCTGGCAGCAATCAAATCATGCTTCAGATGAAAGTCCTGCTGAACCTGCTCAATCCACATCTGCATACAGCATCAAACTCGCGATTAAAGCACCCTTTTCTCTTGCGACACTAACTCTGGATGAAATGGGTCTGATCCGGTATACAGCATCCTCAACCGGCAGCACTGTCGAACCTCAGCAGGACGAAACTGTTATACCGGAAGCACGCCTGCATGATTTTTTTGCTTTGCTCGATGCGACTGATTTTTCACAGTATGATGCTGAATACATTTCCCCATCGCTCATGGATGGGACAACGTATACTCTGACGGTTACTGAAACATCAAACAACAATGCCAGTACACATATGATTAGATGCTATGGCTTTTGCCCGGATCAAATTAGCGCAATCAATGATATGCTCATCTCCCTCTGGGGGAAGGAGATTATGAGAGTCGGGATGTAAATTTCCGGCGATGTAATTGATAAAAAATCGCAGGACAGCTATGAGTTACCTGAAGCTTGGATATTATTGTCTAAAAAACAAACTGCGGGGCATGCCCTACCCATTCGCAGCTTCCATTGACGTAACCTGCAAATGCAATCTCGCCTGCGAACACTGCTATTTCCTCGAACAACATCATTTGCAGGAATTATCCGATACACAGTTGCTTGAGCGACTTAAAGCGCTAAAGCAGGAATACCCCTCTATCATTCATGCCACCTGGGTTGGTGGTGAACCGCTCCTGAGAAAAGACATTCTCGAAATATGTCTCGATTACTTTCCCTTCAACATGGTGGTGACGAACGGAACCATCGAACTGCCTTCCTGGCGCAAATGCGTGTTTAATGTTTCGGTTGACGGCACGAAGGAATACTACAAAGAAATTCGGGGGCTAGATATTTACGATCAGGTCAAAGAACACGCCAACCGCAAAGATGTCCGCGTCAACATCGCCTGTGTGCTCAGCCGGAAAAACCG
>JAKQHK010000016.1 GCA_029573015.1 bacterium | reverse complement strand
CATGGCAGGTACGCCCGCCGGTATCAGTGACTATAGCAGCCGCGCGTTTCATGGCTGGGACATAATCAGGAGTGGTCATTTCTGTGACCAGGACATCACCCTTGAGGATTTTGTCAATTTCACTCGGGCTGTGGATGACCTTGACCGGGCCTGAGGCAGAACCAACACTGGCACCGCCGCCTTTGAGCAAAATAGTCGGGGCTTGTTCGCCAGTAGCCGGAGCGGCAGGAGTTGTTTCGGCTGTCGGTCCCGCAACGCCGTTGTTATCCTCAAGCGTCGTGACCGGACGGGCTTGGACTATATAAATCTTGCCGTTTTCGATCGCCCATTCCGTATCCTGCGGATACTGGTAGTGCTCCTCGATCTGTCCGCCGATTTTGGCCAGGGCGATGATTTCCTCATCTGTCATCTTCTGAACACCCTTACGGTCTGGGCCGAGGGCGATATGTTCATTGGGATCCTCTTCACCAGCCATGGTTTCTCCGATCATCGGGGCAATCACCGCGTCCGGGGCGACCGGTACGGCGAGTGTCGGGTCGGCATTGCCGCTGAAGGTGAATGTCAGGCTGCGCACCGTACTGGTGAGCGAAACGGAATTGTTGTCATCAACCACGGGATAGCTGGCTTTGATAGCCGCCAGATCTGCTTTCAATTCATCTTCGCTGATGATAAAGGGGGTTCCTTCATCGGCACTGATCGTGCTCGTGGAGGTGTTATTCGTTTCCGGAACCACCGTCGCCGCTGGTGTCGTTGCTGGAGCGGCAGCAGGCTGGGTGGCGACCGGATTTGCTGCTGGGGTAGGAGGAGCTGCTACAGTTGCTGGTGCAACTGCAGGGGCTGCGGGGGTAACCACGATTTCCGGAACTGGCTGGGGCTGGACCGGAGCGACAGGTACGGGTTGCGGGGCGGCCTGCTGGGGAGCACGCCTGGTGATCATGAAATCCTGCTCATTGATTTCCTTATCCACGATGGTCCAGGTCGCCTTGTCGACAATATAGCGATCCGGGGTGATGGAACCGGAGACGACTGCTTCCCCAAGTCCGAAGCCGGCTTCGATGACGATTTTGGTGCGGTCGTTGGTGATGGGGTCAACAGTGAACATGATGCCGGATTTTTCTGACTGCACCATGCGCTGGACTGGTACGGCGATGCCGACTTTCATGTGGTCAAATCCTTTGTCCTGCCGGTAAAAAATTGCCCGGGCTTCGAACAGGGAAGCCCAGCAGTTTTGGGTAGCCTTGACCACGTCTTCGGGACCGTGGATATTGAGATAGGTCGCCTGTTGACCGGCAAAGCTGGCACCGGGAAGATCCTCGGCGGTGGCGGAACTACGAACCGCCACATAGGTGGCGGGATTTTCTGCTGCAAGCTTGTTATAGCTTATCATGATCGTCAGCATGATTTCTTCGGGCATCGGTGTAGTGATGATCAGACTTTTGATTGCTTTGGATGTTTCCTGCAGCTGCTTGGAATTATTTGCATCCAGCCCGGTGAGCAGCTGTTCGATCTGGCTGCGCAAGCCGGTTTGCTCGAGGAAGGCGTAGTATGCTTCCGAGGTGACGATAAAACCATCCGGTACCGGAAGCCCGGCCTGGACCATTTCTCCGAGGTTGCCGCCTTTACCGCCGACGAGGGCGAGATCCTTGCGATCGACTTCGGAAAACCAGACGACATGCTTTGCCATGATATTTCTCCTTTTTGTTTTTGATGATCTGATAGATAGTTGTATGTATATAAAGCGAATTTACCGTATACGTTTTTCTATTCGCCGTATGAGTAAAACACTATTCATTTAATTATACTAGGATGCAGGCATGAATGCAATATGCTTCAGAGGTAAAAAGTAGGTTATACTATCCAGGATTTTCTGTTGTCCGATTATCATCTTGTATCAGGGGAAGCCATGTCAGGCAGCGTGAGATTCATCCATACAGCAGACACACAGCTCGGAGCCCGTTTCGGCAATCTGCCGCCAGAACTTGCTGAGCTCAAACGCGCCAGCCAGCGGGAGGGATTTGCCTTTCTCGTGAGCCAGGCGCTCGAGAAGCAGGTCGACCTGTTCCTCATTGCCGGCGACCTGTTCGATACTGCCAAACCGCCGGCTGGGGAGATCACCTTGGTCAAATCCCAGCTGAGGCGTCTGCAGGATGCCGGCATCCGTACCTGCATGATCCCCGGCAACCACGATTATTATGAAAAAGGGAATTTTTGGGACCAGTATGATCCCTGGCCAGTAGCAAAATTTTTTACGGAAAATGAATTTACCTCGCTTGTCCTGGACGACCTGGGTGTCGAAGTGTACGGCATCGGTTTTGATCGCAAACGGTCTTCGAGGAATGCACTGGCTGATTTTTCCTTTCAACCGGTACAAAAGCGTTCCATCCTTCTCTTTCATGGTGCCTGGCAGAATTTCGGCCATGATACGGAAAAGGATTATCCATTTTCTCTGGACGATATACACAAAGTGCCCTGTAATTATATTGCCTGCGGACATTACCACGGGTTGCAGCCGATCCTGGAAAGTCCCGTGAAGCAGGCCTGGTATAGTGGCGGCACGGAAGGGCTGGATTTTAGCAAGAACGAAATCGGAGCGCGTTTTGCGATTCTCGGGACCATCGGCGAGGAGGGGGCGGTTTCGGTTGAAAAGCTCAAGATCCCGAGCCTGCTCATGGAGGAGATGGAAGTTGACCTGTCGGTAACCGGGCTGGGAGGGGTGGACCAGCTGCTCCAGCAGAAAGCTGATACGCGTACCTTGCTCCACCTTGTTTTTACCGGTTTGCCCTCGGCGGATGTGTACCGGGAACTGCCGCTCATTGAGGAAAGCTTCCGCCATCTGTTTGCGTGGTTGCGCGTCAGCGACCGGACGCTTGACATCAAGGAGGACAGCCTCGACAATCCCAATACGTATGAGGGGATTTTTTATCAGGCGCTCCGGCAGAAGCTCGAAAACGCCGGAACCGCTGAGGAGCGGGAAATAATAAAACAGGCGTTACAGGTCGGTCTGGCTGCATTTCGTGAAGCGTGAATCGAGAGTCATCAGTCATCAGTTATTAGGGAATCATCCTTTTCCCAACTCGTAAACCCGCCTGCCCTCCGAAGTCCCGAATAATAGGGATGAAGGAGGGTAACTCGTAACCCGAAACCCGATAACCCGTTAACCATAATTCAAACATTGCACATCGAAAATTCTAAACTCTAAATTCTATATTCTAATCTCTATCTTCTAACCTCTAATTTTTAACACCAGCCATGCGTTTTCTCTCCATTTCCCTCCAGGGTTTTAAAAAGTATCTCGAACACACGTTCATGTTCGGCAAGGGGCTTAACGTACTGGTCGGACCGAATGAAGCTGGCAAGACGACCCTGCATCAAGGCATCATTACGGCTCTGTATGGCTTCGGCCGCAGATCAGCCCAGCTCCTGCGCAATCGGGAAGAGGCGCGTAACTGGCATAACCAGAGCACCTGCCAGCTTGATTTGGAATTTACACTCGCGGATGGACAGTACCTCATCCAGCGCGATCTGGAACGCGGCGAGGTCATCCTCAAGGTATTCGACGAGCATACTAAACAATTTGTCACCTATGCCGAGGATGCGAAGAAAATTGAAGAGTTCATCGCCCAGACAACCGGCATACCCAGTCCGGAAGTTTTTAATCAGACTATTTCTGTGCGCCAGAATCAGCTTGCCGCGGTTACGGATCTGGCCGGGGTCGGCACAGCCATAGAAGCAATTTTTACCGGCGAGGAAAAAACCTCTGTTGCCAAAGTACTGGACCGGTTGCAGGCAGTGCGCAAAAGCCTGCGCAAGCGCCCTCGCGAAAAACCGGGCAGACTTGACGAGCTTGAGGAGCGGCTGCAGGAAGTCAATGGCCAGCTCGGAGAAGCCACAGCCTTCGAAGATCAGCGCCGTGACCTGAGCGACAAGGTGCAGAAACTGCGTACCAGCTTGCCTCAGGAAAAGCAGCGTCTGGCGGAACTTGAGGATCTGCTCAAGCGGGCAGAGCAGAAGCGTCTCAAGGAGGAGGAACTCGCCCGTCTGCGTGAGCGCTACAGTGAAATCGATGCCGTCCTCAAGCAGATCGAGAAGCAGGAAGCAGATACCAAAGATGCCGAAACAGCCTGGGCTAGGTATGCGCAGATCGACAAGCATGCGCACTCGATCGATGAATTCCGCAGTTTGGCTACGCAGCTACAGGATGTGGCTGAACGCCGGCAGAAAGAGGAAGACCGTCTGGCAGCCGAACGCCAGAAAATGGTGGTGCTCGTGCAGAATACGAGCATTTTTCTTTCCCCCAAAGCGCTGGTGCCGGCTCTACTATTGCTTATCGGAGGTGGAGCTGCTGCTCTCTTACTAGCTAATTGGCTGTATCTCATCTTGAGCTTAGTCGGACTTGTCTGGGCTGGCCTGACGATCTGGAAGGGGGGCGGGCGGAGTTACAAAATTACCGATGTCCCGAGCGAGGCGCTTGTGGAATTACGCAACGAGGAAAAGGAAAAGCATGCCCGCATCATGAAACTTGTTGCTGATTTCGGCATTGATCCGGAGATTATATCTAACCATGCAGCGATCAATGATTTTTTTCATGCCTATGCCCAGGCCAAGGAACGCGTGCAGGTGGCACGCGCCAGCCTGGAAGCGGTTATAGCCAAGAAGGATCAGAAAGCACTGCGTCAGGAACGGGAACGGGTGGCATTTGATGGTCAGGCGCTCAAGGCTGGTCTTGAGCCATTGCTTACCTTCCAGCCCAAACCCGAGGATATCCGCGCCTGGGAGGAGGAACGGAGCCTGCTGGAGCGAGCGCTTCCCCTGCACGAGGCAGACTGCAATCAGGCGCAGGGCAGGCTGGACCAGATGCAGGAGAGCGGCATTGATGTCACTGCCCTCGCTGGCGAGAAAGAATATTTGACAGAAGAAATCAAGGAACTAACGCGCAAACATGCGGCCGTGGAGCTGGCGCTCGAAGTGCTGGAACGCGTGGTAAGCGAGTACCGGGCTGAGCATATCCCGGAGATGGAAAAGCAAAGTTCAACTATTTTGAAACAAATCACCGCCGGGGCATACCCGAAGCTGGATATCGTTAGCTCCTGGCCGGAAATACATGTTCCCTTGGGCAATAATCAGCAGGCTTCGCACGAGCAGCTGAGCCAGGGGACGATTGACCAGGTCTTTTTTGCTTTGCGGCTGGCTGCTGCAGACATGATGAGCCGGGAAGTGCAGCTTCCGTTATTGCTTGATGATCCGTTTGTGAATTTTGATGATGAACGCTACCGGCTGGCCATCGGGCTCATGGGCGAGATTGCCAAAACGCGGCAAGTCCTGTATTTTACCTCCCGCCGGCATATCCATGATGACCTGAAGCAGTATATTAATGAGCATGATGCCGTGCATGTGATTACGCTGCAGAAGTAATATTTTTTTCAGTTATATTTACAGGGCAGTCTATGACGAATCAGTATAAAGTCGAGAAGCGGGATAGCCGGCGTGAAGCGTTTGATCTGAAGAAGCTGTCCCGCTCTATATTTATGGCAGCAGAGAGCGTGGGCGGATCTGATCGGAAAGAGGCGGATACGCTCGCGGGTTTGGTGCTCGCACACCTGAAGGAACAGTATCCACGCAAACAGATTTTTACCTATCAGCAGGTCGGGGATGCGGTCGAGAAAGTGCTGGTCAACAGCGGCCATGCCCAGACGAGCAAGGCGTATATCCTCAGCCGGGAAAAAATGCGGCAGGAGCAGTTGTCGCACGAGCGGCTCGGGGTGAAGGATGATATCGGTTTTGCCCTGAATTCCCTGGTTGTGTTGAAGAACAAGTATCTGCAGAAAAATGATGACGGGGAAGCGATCGAAACCCCGCGCCAGATGTTCGAGCGAGTGGCACAGGCAGTAGCCTGGGCTGAGAAGCGCAGCGAGCGGGCAGAGTGGGAGGAGAAATTCTATGAGCTCATGGCGAGTCTCGAATTCATGCCAGGCGGACGCACGCTCGCCAATGCCGGCACTTTCAACGGCCAGCTCGCCAACTGTTTTGTCCTGCCGGTCGAGGACAGCATCGAGGAGATATTCCAGATCGTCAAGGAATCCGCAATTCTGAAAAAGAACGGGGGAGGGGTCGGATTTTCCATGGCTCATATCCGCCCCAAGGGCGATCGCATTGGTGGCACATCCGGACGGGCATGCGGACCAGTGGCGCTCATGAAGATCCTCAACAGTTCTTCGGAAATCCTCCTGCAGGACGGCGGAAGGCGGAGCGGCAACATGATCATCCTGCCTGTCAGCCATCCGGATATTTTTGAATTCATCATGTGCAAAGAGGATGATACTGCCCTTAACCAGATCAATTTTTCCATCGGGGTCACTTCCAAATTCATGGAGGCAGTTACCAATGACCGGCAGTGGGACCTCATCAATCCGCGCACCGGCCGGGTGCTGAATACGGTCAAGGCACGCAGCATATTTGAACTAGCAGCACATATGGCGTGGAAGAACGGAGATCCCGGCATTGTCTTTCTTGATAAACTGAATGAAGATAATCCGACCCCGCATGTCGGTCCCATCGAAGCGGTTAACCTCTGCGGGGAACAGCCCCTGCTTCCCTACGAAGCCTGCAATCTCGGCTCGCTCAACCTGATGAAGATGTTGAAGCAGAACAAGGACGGTGACTATGAAATCGACCATGCCCGGCTCAAGCGCGCTACCCAGACCGCGGTTCGCTTTCTCGATGATGTTATTGATGTCTGCCGCTATCCGCTCGATGCGGTGGACCGGATGGTGAAAGGCAACCGCAAGATCGGGCTTGGGTTGATGGGCTGGGCGGATATGCTTGTGGCGCTGCGTATCGGCTACAACAGCAAGGAAGCCCGCAGCCTCGCGGAAAGTCTCATGCAGGAAATCCATGCGGCGGCTCTGGAGAAGTCACGCAAGCTCGGGCGGGAGAAGGGGAGTTTCCCTAATTTCAAGGGATCGCTCTGGGAGCAGAAGGGTGAAAAATATCTGCGCAATGCCACTCTGACCACGATCGCACCGACCGGGTCGATTTCCATGATCAGCGGGGTGTCCTATGGCATCGAACCGCTGTTCGCCCTCGCTTTTTACAAAGAAGCGCTCGGCGGGATGAAACTGCCGGAGATCAATCCCGTGCTGGAAAAAATGCTTGAACAGGAGGGCCTGCTCGGCAATGGGCTCATGGATAAAATTCTAAAATATGGAACCATTCAGCATCTGGAGGAAATCCCCAAACGCATCCGCGACATCTTTGTGACTGCCCACGACCTTACGTACCGCGACCATATCGAGATGCAGGCCGCCTTCCAGAAGCACACAGACAATGCGGTATCGAAAACCGTTAATCTGCCGCACAGTGCCACAGTCAGCGATGTGGAGGATGCCTACAAGCTCGCCTGGCGGCTCGGCTGCAAAGGTATGACCATTTACCGCGATGGGTCGCGGGATACGCAGGTGCTCAATATCGGACTGGATAAAAAACCGACGTTTGATGATGACCATGGTCGACCGGCAGTTGAACCCGGCACGTCAAAGCGTATGGAGAACTGCCCCCAGTGCGGCGCCAAGGTTACCTATCAGGAGGGCTGTATTAGCTGTCTGTCCTGTGGATTTTCGGCGTGTTCTGTGTAGCTTTGGGCTGAGAGCTTTGAGCCGTGAGCTGAGAGCGGTAGGCTATTCGCTTTACGCGATGAGCAATACGCTTTAGGCTGTAGGCGATACTTAGAGACAAAAGTACGCTGGCCCGGTCGGATGACCGGGCCAGCGTGTTGTTTTATCGTCTGCTGTGCCGTGTTATTCCTGATTTGGCTGTTGTCTTCGAGATTGCGCACATTTTGCATACATGGCATACATACGGTGCAAATGCTTAAGATAAATCAACCATTCATGAGAAGAATCAAATATATCTTCTGCTTCTAGGGGATTATTCCTAAGTTGTTGTTGTTTATTAGCATTAAAATTTGGATAATCTAAAAGAAAAGATTCTACTGCATCTCTGGCGATTAAGAGTCGTAAGGCTTGCTCTCGAGTTGGGCTTTCCCAAATTTGTAGGTTATCTAATACTTGAACACGTAAATTAAATATTTCCTAACGGATCGTTGGTCGATGTTCTTCCTGAGTTAATTCTAGTGTTCGAGCCGCCTCAATCCGTTGTACAGCCATTGCTTGTAAAGTTTTGTCTGTGATTTTTTCAAATTGTTCGATGCTGTATAGGTTATACTGACGGGGAAGTCTTTCCCTTTTTTGAATTGTTTGCTGCAACTGATCTATCGCATGCATGGAAACAGCTACCCGCATGGCGGTTAGAGACGTTCTATCAGTGATACATAAATCTGATATTTGAGTACCTTCTCTAAGCAACATCAGGTCAACTGAGGCATGCCATGAGTCAGCATACTTCTTAATTGCATCATGCCATGCTTGTGAATCTCTATTAGAGCTTGTTAGTTGTCTACGAAACCGATCTAGATTTTCGTCCCATTCGTTATATGTAATGTTAATTCCGGTTGTGGTAATTTCTTCTTTGAGTTTTTCAACTTCTGCAGCGAATGTGTTACACACTTGTATTTGTTGTGATTCTGGTAGTTGCTGTAATCTCCTTATATCGATTGCTCTCAGCTGAGCTTGGGTTCTCTCCCAGGCAAGATCAATTAAATACTGTCCGAGACGTTGTCCATACTCAGAACGTAGTGCTGTTTCTACTTCTTGCTTTTGTACCCAAGCATCAATACATGCTTGACGCAACTCACGATCTACCGGGTTATCTGTCATGCTTATAGATTCCTGTCGTCAGTTAAATAGTATCATTAAATTTTATCTTTTTTTTCTATTATTCTCAATACACATGGATTCTGCAGGTCGGTAGCCAGGAAAAGAAGACATACTACCTTCTCCCTTGATTCCTGCCATTGTCATGTCTGCCGTTCGCATGTCTTCCATGACTGCGACTCATTCTGGCAGGTCGACCTTGTCGTTGAGGCACATCAATTTTTTGTCTAATAAGCCCCAAAAAAAATGTAGCGAGACGTTCATATTCATTAGGGGCTATCTTGCGTTCTTCGTCTCTAGTAATACCTACAGATTTGTACGCAGCAGTCCAACATTGATCTATTATTCTACTTCCGCGATCAAATCCATATATCTGACGTACTTGATCCTCAGCATCACTGATCTGCTCCCAACGTACTGTGTCATATGTGACCTGATCAATATCATCAGACATAGTATGCCCTCTTTTACTAATTTGTTATCATTGTATTATCTTATCTTCTTCTTCTTCTTGTCAATCCTTTTAGCTAGCAGAATAAGATCGTCTATTTGCTTGAAGATAAACCGTTTGGGCTTGATGTGAGGTGTGAGGTATACTGCACAGTGCGTGCGACAGCTCACCTTTTATCCGGGAAAGACATGATTACGGCTAAAGATAAAAAGTTTTTACAGCATCTGGACGAACTGGAACTCAAGGCCAAATGCCTGAGGGCGCGCGTCGCCGCGCTTATTGTCCAGGATGGCAAGATTATTGCCGAGCATTGCAATGACTATCATCCTGAGTACGACTGCCACACGCTCGGTTGCCTCCGCGACCGGCTCGGTATCGAGCACGGTCACCAGCGGGAGGTCTGCTACGGCATCTGCGCCGAGCAGTGGGTACTCGCCTTGGCAGCCCGGATGGGCATCGCAGTTCAAGGGGCGACGCTCTACGTGAGCAAGCATCCTTGCCGGATCTGTGCGAGTCTGATCGCGGAGGCGGGTATCGTTCGGGTTGTTTATCAGGAAGGCTACCCGGATGTGATTGACGGATTTGATATTCTGGCTGCTAGAGGGATTACCGTTGAAAAAGGACCCAATATCATCTATCCCGAGGACGCGCATCCGGCGCACCGGAGAGGGCGGGTCTGATCACGGCTGGCGGGCTTTTTTTATTGTCAACTGCCAGCCGGTGGGGCATAATGCTTTTTGAGCTCTGAGCGATGAGCCGTGAGCTTACTTACCAGTTGGATTGCGGGAGGTTGCCAGGATGGCAGAATTGCTTCTTGATCATTTGAATACGTCCCAGAAACAAGCGGTTACCCATGCAGAGGGTCCGATTCTCGTCATCGCCGGCGCGGGTACCGGCAAGACGCGGGTGATCACCACCCGTATCGCCTATTTGATCGAGCAAGGACTGGCGCGGCCAGATGAGATTCTTGCTCTTACCTTTACTGACAAGGCGGCAGAGGAGATGGCAAACCGGGTGGACGAACTCATGCCGCTCGGCTACTCGGAAATGCAAATTTCCACCTTCCACCGGTTCTGCGATCGCCTCCTGCGGGAGCGCGGGCTGGATATCGGTTTGAATACTGATTTCACCATCCTGTCCAAAGCCGAGCAGTGGCTGCTGCTTAAAGAGCATCTCTTTGAGTTTGATCTGGAGTATTACCGCCCGCTCGGCAATCCCTATCGGTTCATCGATGCGCTCCTTACTCATTTTTCCCGGGCGAAGGACGAGATCGTGACCCCAGCAGAGTATCTGGAGTATGCGAAGTGGAGGGCGACAGAGGGGGGGATTGAAATTCAAAATTCAAAATATAAAATGCAAAATGCGAAATTGGATGCGGAGCAGGAAGAAGCGATCAAGACCTGGGAAGTGGCGAATGCGTATGTCAAGTATCAGGAGTTGCTTGTCGCAGATCCGAAGCAGACGCGCCTGGATTTCGGGGACCTCATCCTTTATGCTTTGCAGCTCCTGCGGGAACATCCTAGTGTCTGCGCGCAGTATCAAAAAACATTTTCCTATGTACTCGTGGATGAATTTCAGGACACCAACTATGCGCAGAATGAGTTGGTAAAGCTGATAGCCGGCGAACGCAAAAATATCATGGTGGTTGGGGATGATGACCAGTCCATCTACCGTTTCCGCGGGGCGGCGGTAAGCAATATCATGCAGTTTCAAGAAGATTTTCCAGAGGCGGCTACAGTCGTGCTAACGGAAAATTACCGTTCCACCCAGAGCATCCTTGATTGTTCCTATCGGCTCATCCAGAACAATAATCCGGACCGCCTGGAAGTCAAAGCCAAAGTTGATAAAAAGCTGCAAAGTACCAATGGCATCGGTCGCGAGCCGGAGATTATCCATGCAGCTGGGTTGGACGAGGAGACGGAGCTCGTAGCCCGGAAAATTCTTGATCTCCATGGGACACCGTTTGTCGATGCTGAGGCGGTTACAGCATCAGCGCCATCCCATGAGCAGATGGACTTGTTCGGCTCTCTGTCAGCGAGCAGCGATCCGGTCATGACGGCTGCCGCGGTTGCAACACCACCACAACAGCTCAAGTGGTCGGACTTTGCGATCCTGGCGCGCGCCAACAGCCATCTCGAACCGTTTATCCAGACCTTGCGTTACCATGGTATTCCGTTTCAGCTGGTCGGCAGCCGGGGGCTGTATGTGCGGGAGGAGATCAAGGACCTTATCGCTTACCTGCGCGTGCTTGTCGATCCGGATGACAGCCTGAGCCTCTACCGTTTACTTTCCCTGGAGCTTTTTCAGCAAAATCCCAAGGATGTGCTGATTCTGCTCAAATGGGCTCGCCGGCAGAACAAATCTTTGTACGATGCTTGTGCGGATGTTGATCAGTTACGATTGAGCAAGGCTACGGTGGAACGGCTCGGCTGGCTGCGTGAACAGGTTAGCCGTGATCAGGCACGTATCCTCACCGCCAATCCGGGTCAGATCCTGCGGGATTTTGTTCGTGAGATTAAACTGTATGAAGCGCTGACCGAGACGGAGACCATAGAGAACGTAACGAAGATTCTGAATATCAATCTTTTTTTTCAGGAAATCAAACAGTATCTAACCGATCATGCGGACAGGACCACCGCTGGTTTTGTCCGCTACCTCGATCTGATGATCGAGGCAGGTGATAATCCAGCCACTGCTGAAGTGGACTCGCGCAGCGACGCGGTTCATCTCATGACCATCCATGCGGCCAAAGGGCTGGAATTTGCCGGTGTGTTTCTCGTCAATCTCGTGGACAGCCGGTTCCCGACGAGGCGGCGGGGCGATCCGCTGCCGCTGCCCGAGCAGTTCATCAAGGAATCACTGCCGGAAGGGGATGAGCATCTTCAGGAAGAACGTCGCCTGTTTTATGTCGGCATGACCCGCGCGAAAAAGCATCTGTATCTCTGTTATGCGGATAATTACGGCGGGGTGCGGGAACGTAAGCCGTCGCTGTTCATCAGCGAAGCGCTCGGCGAAGCAACGGTGAGTACCACGCCGGTTGATGCTTTTGCCCAGCCGGAGAAACGCGAATCTGCAACCGGTACTGTTGACTTGAAGCCGTTTCTTCCCCGGCTGTACAGCTACTCGCAGCTGCAGATGTTTGAAAAATGTCCGCTTCAGTACAAATATGCATATATTTACCGTATCCCCACTGCTCCTAATCGTTCACTTGTTTTCGGGCAGGCAGTCCACCGGACGCTCAAGGACTTTTATGACGGGTTGGCCAAAGGGCTGGAGAGAACCGAGGAGGCGCTGTTGGAACTATTCGGTCGCAACTGGCAGCGCGAGGGCTTTGACTGCGATGCGGAGGTGGAAGAGCAGTATCGGCGCGGACAGGACGTCCTGCGAGCTTACTATGCCGCAAATCAGAAGCAACTCGCTCCTGCGGCCTTTCTGGAAAAGGATTTTATCCTCAAGGCAGGGCAGTATGCGGTTACCGGCTATATCGACCGCATTGACCGGCTGCCGGATGGCACCTATGAGGTAATTGATTATAAGACCGGGACAAGTAAAAGCGAGGCAGAGCTGGAAAAAACCGTTGCCAAGGACGACCAGCTTTCCATCTATGCGCTAGCCTGCCGGGATGTATTGCATCTGGATGTGAGTAGGCTGACCCTGTATTATATAGAAGACGGTTGGAAGAAAAGCAGTACGCGTACCCCGGCGCAGCTGGAAATCATGGAGAGCCAGATCGTCGAGACAGCAAGCAAGATCCAGCGGAGCGATTTTCCTCCGGCTCCCGGCGAGTTTACCTGCCGGTTCTGTTCCTACCACGAGCTGTGTCCTTTTTCGGCGGTGTGAGACATATTAGTCACTGGTCACTAGTCTCGAGTCCCTGGATTCTAGCTTCTAAATTCTATATTCTATACTCTGAAGCAAAATGTCTATTGTTGAAAATATGAAACGGATCGAAGAGCGCATTAACCGCGCCTGTGAGCGGGTGCATCGGGATCGCAACTCAGTTACCCTTGTGATTGCTGGTAAATACGCGACTGCTGACCAGCTTTGGGATGTTTTTCGTGCTGGCGGTATGGTGATCGGGGAAAACAAGGTGCAGGATGCGCGTGACAAGAAGCCGTTGCTGGATCCGCGGGTCAGATGGCATATGATCGGCCATCTGCAGACCAATAAAGTCAAGCAGGCTATCGGGTTGTTTGATATGATCCACGCCGTGGACAGCCTCCGTTTGGCTGCGGAGATCAACAAGCAGTCAGGCAAGGTCATGCGCGTCACGGATTGTCTGCTGGAAGTGAACATCGCCGGGGAAAAAAGCAAGTACGGATTCAAGCCAGCGGAAGTCGTGCGTTCGTTCGAAGCGATCGCGTCGTTACAGAATGTGCGCATTCTCGGTTTGATGTGCATGGCACCCTACGATGATGATCCGGAAAAAAGCCGGGTGCATTTCCGCGCGTTGGCTGACTTGCGCGACGAGCTGCAGCACCGTTTTCTCAAGGCGCAGCTGCCGCATCTGTCCATGGGTATGACGCAGGATTTTGAAATAGCCATCGAGGAGGGCGCAACGCTGATCCGGGTCGGAAGAGCGGTGTTTGCTTCGTAAAACAGCGATCAGCTCTAAGCTGACAGCTCACAACCAAGTATTTTAGTCAGAAAGACAGGAAGGAAGAATGAAAGACACGATCATCATCTGTGATTTCGATTACACTATTTTTAATCCGGGTATTTTAAAACAAGCGTTTGCAGAAGCATTAACGCAATATGGTTTGGATGCGTCTGTATACGACCGCGGTTACGCGCAAGCCAAGCAGTCCAGCGAAGGTTTTTACGATATTGTTCACCATGCAGGCTTGATCGCCGGTGCGGCGGAAGTCCGTGGTAAAGAAATGCGCGGGGCGATCGTCCAGCACTGGTACGAACTGATTAACCTTCATTCTGCATCAGCGTTTGAACGGGAGGATGTGTTTGCTTTTCTGGACCGTTTGCCTCATGGTTACGAGTTCATCGTCCTGTCCCTAGGCGAGCTTTTATTCCAGCAGGAAAAGATCAGGGCGAGCGGTATCCTCGAGCGCATCAGCGAAGCGCAGGTGGCGATTACTGAAGCACAGGACGGTAAGGATATCTATCTCGGACGCATGCTTGATACGTATAAACATGTTTATTTCATCAATGACGATCAGGGGCAGAACGACCGGCTGTTTGCGACATTTTCCCAGCAGGTTGGAGATGGTCGGCTGGTCTTTTTTGAAATGCGTCGTCCGTACAAGACCATCTGGCAGGACCGCTTGCAGGAAATCCCCGGTCTTCACCTGGTTCACTCGCTGGAGGAAGTCCTGCCGTATCTTCAGGCGGTTACGGAAGTATAAAGCGCTATGGAATCAACAGCTGTCCGTATCGTGAAAACACTGCAGCAGGCCGGGTATGAGACATACTGGGCAGGCGGTTGTGTGCGCGATCTGCTTATGGATCGCAAACCACAGGATTACGATATCGTCACATCAGCCCTTCCCGATCAGATCGAAGCAATCGTCCAGGCCGCCCATCTACTTGATGGCAAGACGATCCCGGTTGGCAAGCAGTTTGGAGTGATCATGGCGATTGTGGACGGGCACCATTTTGAAATCGCTACCTTCCGCTCGGACAGCGACCTGTCTGACGGTCGGCGGCCGGATGCGGTTTTTTTCAGCAATCCCAAGGAGGATGCTAACCGGCGGGATTTTACTATCAACGGCATGTTTTACGATCCGGTGAACAAAGAAGTAATTGATTATGTCAACGGTCAGGAAGACCTCAAGAAAAAAGTGCTGCGTTTCATCGGGGATCCGGATCTGAGGATTCGTGAGGATTATTTGCGTCTGTTGCGAGCAGCGCGTTTCAAATTTACTTTTGGTTTTACCTACGCGAACACAACTTTTCGGGCAGTCAGGCAGTCAGCGCATTTTGTCACCAAAACGTCGGGTGAGCGTATCCGTGATGAGCTGGGTAAAATGTTCAAGGCATGCAGTCAACAGAACCGTACACCGGATCTGGTTCTGCAAGAATTGGATCATACCGGATTGTTGGCAGAAATTTTACCGGAGGTAACCGCCCTGCAGCAGACGCCGCAGCCGGCTGAATATCATGCCGAGGGTGATGTATATGTGCATACCCTACGCTGTCTGCGGGCGTTGCATCCGAAGACGGATGAGCTGGTGATCTGGGCGGTGCTCCTGCACGATATTGGCAAGCCTGCCTGTATGACCCGCGAGGGGAATCGGCTGCATTTCCGCGGGCACGAGGAGAAAGGGGTGGAAATCGCAGAAAAGATTCTCATGCGCCTTAGATTCCGGACGACGGAACGCGAGCGGGTACTCTGGTTGATCGACCACCACATGATGCTGCTTGCCTTCGGGCGCATGCGCGAAGCCAAGCGCCGGCGCTGGTTCATGGATCCGCGCTTTCCCGATCTGCTGCAGGTTATGTATGCTGACAGCGTAGGGACGAGTCCGACAGATTTGACCTGGTATAACGATCTCGTTCGCCTCTATGAACAGGAACGGGATGAAAAACTGCTCATGCCGCCCGTGCCGCTTCTTAACGGTGATGATCTTATGCAGGAATTCAATCTGTCTCCCGGCAAGGAGATTGGGGCATTGCTTGAGATGATCCACGATGCTCAGATCGAGGGAGCAGTGCGTACACGAGAGGAAGCACTCGAGTACATCCGCGCCATCCAGAGAAAATAGCCTTCATTTTTTTACCGGAAAGCAACCAGGATGCATACGTCGAATATCAAAAAAATGTATGCATTTAATTTTTGCATCAACCTGCATTTCATCGGGGGAGTGCTGGTACCTTTTTTCACTGACTGGGGCAGATTGAACTATACCCAGATTATGCTTTTGCAGGCGTGGTTTTCCATCTGTCTGTTCCTGCTGGAAATCCCTACCGGCGCGGTGGCTGATCGCTTCGGCCGGAAGGTTTCCCTGCTGCTCGGGGTGTGCACGCTGGGTATCGCGGTATGTATTTACGGCAGCATTCCTAGCTTTGCTGTATTCATGCTTGGTGAATTCCTGTTCGCTACTGCCATGGCGCTCATGTCAGGTGCTGATGAAGCACTACTGTATGATTCGCTCGTCGGGGAAGGACAGGAGAAACAGGCAAAAACGATTCTCGGCCGTTTCATCAGCGCGTCGCGTCTGGCGATGATGCTGAGCGCGCCGCTCGGCAGCCTGATCGCCAAATATCTCGGCTTGCAGGAAACGATGCGCTTGATAGTTATTCCTTGCTTTTTGGCGTTTATTCTCGCAGCGTTGCTGTACGAGCCTGAGTACCGGAAGCCCGAAGAAAAGGAATCGTTAAGCTATACGCAAACACTTGTACGCGGTGCAACCGGTCTGGTGAAAAACCGTATCCTGCGCATCATGGCTTTGGATGCAGTACCGGTTTCTGTGCTGATTTTTTATCTGATCTGGTTGTATCAGCCGCTCCTCCAGTACCTGCAGCTCGATATCGGTTATTTCGGCTTTGTGCATGCCGCGGTAGCGGGCAGTCAGGTGATCGTTTTGTTAGTGTATCATCGGATCGAACAACTGCTGGGAACAAAGAAAAAATATTTACTCTTCACCGCCCTAGTAAGCGGCATCGGATTTATCGGTATAGGTCTTCTGCCGTCGGTGGCATTGGTTATCACTATCACCTTGCTGGTTTCCGGGTTCGGTTTGTCCCGCATAGATGTCATGCGCAACTATATGCAGGCGCATATCCCCTCAGCTGAGCGGGCTACCGTGCTATCCTCTCTGGGCATGGTTCGTAGGCTGGGCATGGCAGTGCTTAATCCGATTATCGGCCTGTGCATGGATGCATCCTTGCAGGGGACAGCGGTCGGTATCGGCATGGTCATCATCCTCTTGGCCGGCATGTCACGCGTTCAGGAAGAATGGCTGGTCGGGTAGGGTGGTTAGTCCGAGGTTCGCTTGCGACGTCTTGCATGAAATGCTTCATGCACCTCTTTCAACTGTTTGTTCGTGACATGCGTGTAGACCTGGGTGGTCTGCACATTGGCATGTCCAAGCAGTTCCTGGACAGAACGGAGATCAGCGCCACTTTGCAGGAGGTCCGTGGCAAAAGTATGGCGCAGGGTATGAGGAGTGATTTTTTCAACAATACCGGCACGACGGGCATACTTCTGCATCAATCGCTGGACGGACCGAGTAGTCAGCCTAAGAGCTTCGCCTTTTGTATCATCAGTATCTGATTGGACACGATGGTTGATGAACAGCGGTTGGGTGTCATCCGCTCTCTTTTTGAGATAGTCGTCCAGAGCGCGTGCAGCTGACTGGCTGAGAAAAACCACGCGGTCTTTGTTCCCTTTCCCCCGCACAACAAACTCGCGGGTTTTCGTATTAACTTTATCGCGGTTCAGACTTGTTAATTCGCTGACGCGCAGGCCGGTCGAGAACAGAATCTCCAGCATGGCATAGTCCCTGAGCGCGCTGAGGTTATTCGGGTCTTGCGGTTTTGCGGCTTTGAGCAGCAGCTCGAGCTTGTCGAGGGAGAGCACCGCGACCTGGGGGCGGACCTGTCTGGCAAGTTCTATTTTTTCCGGAGCGAGCGTGGCTATGTCCTGCTTGTGCAGGTAGCGAAGAAAATTTCGCAGGGCGATGATGTAATAATTCTGGGTTGACTGGTTGAGAAAGGTGCCCCGGTCAGTCTGCCTGCGGCTCAGGTGCAGCCGGAATTTGCGGACAAGTTCTGTGGTTATGTCAGCAGGAGTGATCGCTGACTGCGTTCCGCATGTCTGCTGCATCCAGGAGAGGAAGGTGCGGAGATAGAGGTCGTAGTTGCGGATGGTATGCGGACTGCGGCCTTTTTCGATCTCGAGGTGTTCGAGATAGGAGGTGATAAGAAAGGAAAGGGATGTGTCCATAGCATTGTCAGTATAGTAGAAAAAAAGACGCTTGCGAAGAACTCCTTGACGTTCTTTCTCAATATGTAATAATCTGACAGCGTTGGTTGCCTGCCCATGTAGCTCAGTTGGTAGAGCACTTCCTTGGTAAGGAAGAGGTCACCGGTTCAAGCCCGGTCATGGGCTCCAGCCTTCGCAGAAGGCTGCCCGACGAAGCTTATAGCGAAGGCGGGCAATTCGTTACTCATCTGCTTCGGCTGGCAAGCCGCTAGCCTACACGAGCGTATGCAAGCCAAGTTACTGGACTTGGCTTTTTTTAGTCCGGTTTCCGCCTCCGTCCGTACGCCCTGCGGTCTTTTGATTCTTTTACGACACTACGGATTGGGCTTCCTGAACTTCGGCGGACTAATTCGACTAACGAACGGGTACGTTCGAGTCTTATTGAGCAAACCCGGTCATGGGCTCCATATAGCTCTTAACGAGTCGGACAAAGTACGACGAGTATTAGAGATATATGTCCGACGAAGCTTATAGCGAAGGCGGGCAATTCGTTACTCATCTGCTTCGGCTGGCAAGCCGCTAGCCTACATGAGCGTATGCAAGCCAAGTCTCTGGACTTGGTTTTTTATTTGTCCGATTTCCTAGAGACGATTCTGTGGGAATCTGATTTTTTTACACATTAATCGTTAGACTTTTTTAGCATGATCATCAATCGGTGGCCCGGTTATTTACGTAGTACATTGCGGCTGGAAGCTTTTTTGTACTACAATACCCACGATTCAAACAGCAGGTAGTCATGGAAACAACAGCTCTAAAAAATATCATGGAAGTTTTTCTGACCCTTCAGGTGACCAAGGAGCTGCCGCGTCAGGGCTTCATTAACTTTGGTTTCAAGCGGAACGAAAGCGATTCTGTGGCTGCTCATAGCTTTACAGTCTGCGCGCTTACCTATTTTTTGGCGCGTGCTTTTCAGCAGGAAGGAAAAAAAATTAATGCGGAACATGCTCTGAAAATCGCACTCGTGCACGACATGGGAGAAGCGATCAGCGGGGATATCGGTTATCATGTCAAACGGTTCGCCGGGAAGCTCCTCACGGAAGTTGAGGACAAGACCATGCGCATGCTCGTTGAGAAGCTGCCCATTCAGGAAGAAGTCATGGCTTTATATGCAGAGTACAACGCTTCAGAAACCACGGAAGCCAAGATTGTCAAATTCGCTGATTCGCTGGATGCCTGGGCCCAGATGCTTCTGACGCCCGGGGCTGACATGTCGCGTCAGGTCGTCTTTGTCGAGGACAAGGCGAAATTGATGGGGGATGACAATCTGTTTGGCAACGAGCTTGCGAACTTATTCCGGGAAGCCTGCCGTATGCTCAAGGATCGTGATGTTACCTTCCTGGGCGGTTAGGTGTTTGTCATATATTGCGCCCGATTAAAATATATAAAAAATGACTGCTAGCTAAGGAGAACGGCCATGGCCAAGAATATAACATTCAAGACACTCACCTTGCGGGATGAAGAATCCACTGCAGAACTGGATCAGGAACAGATCGTGGAAGATGATGGTGATGTCGCAGCTGATTCGCCAGAACAAGCCGAAGACATGCCCGACACTGCTGACGGTTCGCAGCCAGCGGCCGGGAACGAACCTCCCGAATCTGTGGTCGAGGACGAAGTACCTGCTGATGAAGAATATCTGCTCGGAGAGGATGAGGACGAACCGCTGATCGAGATTCCGATTGCGGCGCCCAAAGTGCCGGTCGCAGCCGCAGCCGCGGCGCGCAAGCGGAAGTTTTGGACAATCGGCGCCGCCCTTGCCATCCTGGCGCTCATCGTCGGGCTGGTCGTCGTCGCCGGACAGCAGTCAGCCCAGAACGAGGCTAAAATCAAAGCATATCAGGACGAGGTGCTGGGTGTCTGGTTGGCGCGCGTGGATAATGCCCGGGCGATCAAGACAGGCGTACAGCAGTTATCGAGTGTGCAGGGTTTCCAGGGGCTGAACATCGTGGTCACCGGAGAAAAGGATGCACTGGCGGGAGCGATTGCTTCGCTGTCAGCCCTGGATGTTCCGAAGGAATATGCAGCAAGCCAGACCAGCCTGGTTGCCTTCCTGATTGATTACAAGGATTATCTCAATAGCCTGTCCGGTATTCTGGGACGCAGCGATCCGGCTAATGTTTCCCAGGCAGAGCTGGATACTTTAATTGCTAGCGGAAAAAGCTTGAGCAGTGCGGCTGGCACCTACCGGTCCAATACGGATTTCATCAAGCAGGATGTTGATAATGTTGTTTTTGATGCACTACCGGTGAACATGCGCAGCCTCGTACTTGCAGCCCAGGGAATTATCGAGGATGAGAAACAGAAAGAGGAGGAGGATAAAAAGGAGGAGGAGGACGCTGAAAAACAGAAGGAGCAGGATAAAGCAGACGCTGAGGGCACGGCAGATCTATTCATGCAGGCTATCCAGATCGAGGATACGGCAGCAATCGCTCAACTGCTTGTCGATGCGGTTCGGGAACAGTATGTTCTTGCATTGGATGCCATGGACAAGGTGGTGGACTTTACGATATTGAGTACTACCGAGAAGGAAGGCTATTATCTGATCGTGGTGAAGATAACGGTGGAAAAGGCTGATCCTGACTGGGAACCGCCGCTTAGCGGTCCGGTCGGAGAGGCACCGTTGATCCGTGAATCCACGATCGAGGAGCTTAATGTCATCAAAGAAGCCGAAGAATGGCGGGTCAACTTCGTTGAATTTTTAGAATAACATTGTTTCCATGCATAATCTTCTAGCATTTATCGCTGATGTCGAACGGTTGAAGCGAATTGACCGTACCGGCTATGCGCTGGCAGGCATCCCTGATCCGGAAAGTGTAGCGGAGCATAGCTTCGGTGTCGTCTGGTATGCCTTGCTTATCGCCGCAGCGGAACATGCGGATCGCGCCAAGGTGCTGCAAATGGCCTTGCTGCATGACCTGGCTGAAGCGCGCGTCGGGGATATACCCCAGCCTGTAGTTGACGCCTACCTCGGTGAAGCAGAGAAGCGGCGTCTGGAACGGGCAGCATTTAACGATATTATCGCTCCGCTCGCCGATGGATTACGGGATGAACTTTCCGCCCTGTTCGAAGAGTTCGAAGCAGGGGAGACGCTCGAGGCTCGTGTCGTACGCGATGCGGATCGTTTACAGATGCTCGGGCAAGTTCTGACCTATGAAGAAAATTATGACCTGAGCAAGGGCAATTTTTGGGAATGTGTACCTGCAGCCGACTGGTTGCCATCCTCCGGCAGACTGGCTTCTGAATACAAAAAGAGAAGCCTAGTCCATCAGCCGTAGAGGTGGTGCATGTTGGTTCTGTTGACTAAGTACCGGACTCTGATCGGGATCGGATTGGTCGCTGCAATTCTGATCGGGTGCGGTATTCTGTATGTCAGGCAAACAGCCAAAGATCCGATTACGGTTTCTCAGCCTGACGCTGCGGAGCAGTCTGGTAGTACTGATCAGACCGCGTCGTCAGAGGCAACTGCTGCTATCGTAACTGTCATGGTCGACGTGGAGGGAGCTGTCCAGCAGCCGGGCGTGTATGAACTGCCATCCGGTTCACGGATCGAGGACGCCATCACTGCTGCCGGCGGTCTGACCGCAGAGGCAGATCTGGAGCGTTTCGGTCTGAGCAGGGCAGCCCGGGTTACCGATGAGCAGTTGATTACTGTTCCACGTCAGGGAGAGGTGCTCG
>JAKQHK010000005.1 GCA_029573015.1 bacterium | reverse complement strand
TCATCAGCTTGCCAATCATCATCGGCATTAGCCAGACAGGCAACGACAGCTGGCAGCTAACCGACTTTCTCGGTCTGGCGGTCTGGAGTTTCGGCTTTATCTTTGAAACAGTCGGCGACTGGCAACTCACCCGCTTCATGGCTGACCCTGCCAACAAAGGCAAGCTCCTGCAATCCGGCACCTGGCGTTATACCCGCCATCCGAATTATTTCGGCGAGGTGACCCTCTGGTGGGGCCTCTGGTTTATTAGTCTGGCAACTGCCAACAGCATGCTCGGCATCATCGGACCGCTCACCATCAGCTTCCTGATTATTAAAGTATCCGGCATCCCTCTGCTGGAAAAAGCCATGAAAAAGCATCCTGACTGGCCGGAATATGCGAAAAAAACAAGCGTTTTCTTCCCCCTTCCCCCCAAAAAACCTAGATAATGCAGAGGTTCCCAATGAAATTAGCAAGTAAAGTTGCGGTTATCACTGGGGCTGCCTTGGGATACAAGGCCGGTGGACCATCAATTGGATCGGCAATCGCATTTCTATTTGCCAAACAAGGAGCACAAGTGGTGGTCCTAGATATCAATAAAGAAATGGGGCAGCGGACCGCTGATCGTATCACCGCTTCTGGTGGTGATGCATTATTTATCCATACTGATGTCTCGAGTAGTGAGCAAATACAGCAAGCCGTCAAAAAAATCCACGATCACTACGGTCAACTGCAATGCCTGGTTAATTGCGCAGCTACTTATCAAGGCGATATATTCCATACTGTCGTTGACACACCCGAAGAAGATTGGCTGACAGTATTTGATGTCAACTTGCACGGTTATTACCGTATGGCTAAATATTGCATACCGCTTATGAATGCATCCGGCGGAGGAAGCATCATTAACATTTCTTCCATAGCAGCTAGGCAGGTTGTCCCCGGCTTTGCTGTATATCATGTTACCAAGGCAGCAATTAATGGACTAACCCGGGTACTCGCAGTAGATCATGCTCCACTGATCCGTACCAATGCTATTTGTCCTGGCTTTGTCAAAATTGCTAACTCCGAAAAAGATCGCAATCCAGAAGAACTTGATCAATGGTATGCCAATATAATGAAATCATATCCAGCCAAAAGACTATGTACAGTAGATGACGTTGCTGAAACGGCTCTTTTTCTCGCTTCTGATGCCTCCAGCTACATGAATGGCCAATGTCTCACACTCGACTCAGGGAGATGCATCATGGACGCACATGAATATTAGAATAAATTACTCATGGGTATAATAATTAGAGTGCATGACCGTATGCAGTCCGGCTATCGCTACGAACTTGTGGAACCGGTTGGAAAGAATTTTCATCCAGAATTCAAACCAGAACTCACCCCACAGGAAATGCTGGAACTCGGTGTGTTCGGCGGCAAGTATTTAACCGACTGTCAAAATGAATTTCCTGCCAGCTGGTTTGCCAAGGCAAAACTGTCCCCCGAGCGCAAAGATCCGAGCCTGAACTTTTTCGGGGTTGATGCCTCCCTGCCGCTCGCGGAGTGGAAACGCAAAGGCTGGATCTACCACGAGGATCCCCGCGGCTGGTTCCAGTGGTACTGCCGCTATTATCTCGGCAGACGTCTGCCGGGTGAAGACGAACGCCAGATCAAACGCTGGAAAGCTATCCGCCGGCACGCGGTTGCTATACAGAAAAACTGCCAACCGCTCGACTGGTCCTGTCGGCGCCGCCAGCGGCAGGCACTTCTCCACTGGGCTTACGACTCAAGAAAGATTTAACTGTTAATGTGTTACCCTCCTTCCCCTTCGATTCCACTCAGGGTTCGGAGGGCGGACGAGTTAGCGGGTAAACGGATTATCTCGTTCCTTTCCCCTTCCTCCTGTCCCCTTTCCCCTAGCCTCCGAAGTCAGTTGTCATCATGCTCGGATCAATAGTATACTGTCGCATGTCTGTTTTCATCATTTAACGAGCAGGACCACATGAGCCGGATTAATCCGATCCAGTACCAGGGGAAAAAGATACTCTACCTAGACTTCTCCGGTCTGGACAAACAATGCATCCTTGACCTCTGCACCGAAGCTAAAGCAACCGTTGCCAAAGAACCGCCCAAATCACTCCTGACCCTCTCCAATTTTACTGGTATCCACTTCGACAATGAATCCACCAAAGCAGTACAGGATCTAGCCAAGCATGATGAACCCTATGTGAAGGCGGGAGCGGTTGTCGGCATTACCGGGCTGCTCATGGTGGTCTACAACACCATGATGACGCTCACTGGCCGTAAGTTTGAGATGTTCTCTGACGAGACCAAGGCAAAAGACTGGCTTGCGCAACAGTGACCGCACCAGAATACATTGTAAGATTAAACGGCCACCTATCCTG